>UQCY01000100.1 GCA_900539645.1 uncultured Clostridium sp.
TTTAACGAATTTATACGGCTCATAAATCTGCCCTTGTACATAAAAATCAGCATCTTTAAAAATCCGATTTGTATTTTTACTAACACTTACAAACTCTTCATCTACATAGTGAAGTGATGATACTTTGTTTCCATTTCGATTGATATATATATAGCCATTACCAGCTAAAAGATAATCTTCTACAAGTGCTTTTTTCATCTGAAATACATCTAGAGAATCACCTGTATCTTCATTTAAGAGATAAACCCTTCTGTCATCTTTTATTTCTTCAACTTTATTATCTATTTCTCTGTATAAGCAAATAGGAATTGATGCTACTGTATTGGATATCATTTCTACACAACCTTGTACTGCACTTATTTGAAGTGCTTTTTCCTTAGTCATTTCACTAGAATTTGTAAAAATCGCTAGCCCTGTAGCTCCTTCTAGTCCTATAGCTCTACTCTCTCGAAATTCTCTAAACTCTTTTAAAAAATTCTTAAGTCCCAAGCTCTCACCTCCTTCAATGTTAGAATGTCTGTATGCTCCAATCAGCTTCAGGATAAAAGACTACATCCTGCTGCATTATGGCCACAGCATTTATTGTCGATACAACCATATCGACTTTTCCATCAGATTTCTTTTTATTAACGTATTTATTTTTATTTGTATCCTCTGTACATCTAGCATTTTCAAAGTTGATTTCTAGTAATGTATTTGGTTCATAGATAAAGTTTCCATCAGCTACCTTTTCTTGTATCAGTTTAGTAGCAGGATGTAGGACGCTAGAGTGCTGTTTCATTTCAACAGTTCTTATTCCCTCCTGCTGCCATTTCTGGGCGGAAGATAAACAGTTGTATCTGTCGTAAGCTAACCCTTGAACATTAACTCCAAATTTTTCTTCTATCCCAAGTACAAAATCTTCTACTGTCAGATAGTCTATAGTCCTCTGTCCACATGCGATACAGTTCCCTGCTCTTATGTATTGCCTATAGTCTACCCTCTCGACCTTAGTCTTTTCTTCAATTCGGTCTTCTGGAATAAAAGCCCAACTCTTAGCTAATATTTTTCCATCCTCTTCTGCTACCATTGCTACAGATGTATTGTCAGTAGTCATCGACAAGTCGACTCCTAACCAAACATCTCGGCCACTCCAATCAATGCTCTCTCTTCTACCTTTTTGTAGGTCTTGTAGAGATACAAACGATTCTGTTCCAACACCTGTATAGATAATATTGCAGTGCTTAGTTACGAAATTTTCTCGTTTCTGTTCAACTTCTATTGCTTCCCGACGTTTCTTTTTAAGGTCTTCCATTATCTCAGGAACATCTAAAGCTAATGGATTAGCTTGCTCTAATATTCCATCATCAAATTCCCAATCTTGAGTATTGTCTGGCTCATAAAGAAGGGCGAATAAAGTTTCGTCTTCAACTAATCCGTCAAGAACCCTCTTAGCATATAAGACTTCTCCCTCAAATGGATTATTGATTTTTGGATATTTTGTGGAAATAATACAACCTAACTTATTCTTAATAGTTAACTGTCCCGAAGACATAGCCTCTATTGCGTATGGATTCGGCAATGCTCCAGTTTCGTCTATTAAAAATACTGAAGGTAATTTCCCGTCAAGCCTACTGTTGGAATAATTCAGTGGAACATATTTATTTTTATTCAACTTACAGACAATCTCATCTCTTTTAACTTTAAACTTTTGAAGTCCATCACCTTGTATTGCTGGAGATGATGCAAGTATTTCTTCTATAGCCTCTTTTATCTCTCTGGATAAACTTCCGTCTGGAGCTACCGAATAAAATTTTGAAAACTTTGGTTCCAATAAAAAAAGCAATATAAAGATTACTGCTATTAAAAAAGTCTTTCCATTTTTTCTACAAATTTCCAACAATGCTTTCTGATATCGTCTCTTTTTCTTGTCATTTCTATGCACAACGCATAATATAGCTACAATTAAAAAAAACTGGAATCCGACTAGACAATTATATATATTTTCACCGACTTTCAATCCTTTTGGCATTATCATCAGCTTTAATAAGTTATCTATCAATTTCAGTTTTTTCTCGTCAATTATAAACTTTTCACTTCGCCCATCAGCGACTTCTAAAAAATCTTTAGCCTGTAATATTACATATTTTGGAGCATTTATCTTTTTATCAACTACATCTTTTGCATACTTGTAAGAAGCATGACTTTTAATCATCGTCATCATCTGCCTCAGCTAAGGCTTTTAGCAAAGGATCATCTTGTTGCTGCTGCATCTGGAAATTAAGATTAGTTAATTTTGCTCTTGATTGTGGGCTAAGACTCAATTCGTTACAACATCTAAAAAAGTCCTTGTCATAAGCTTCTTTAGTTTTTCTCAAATCTGTATCAATAATTCGCTCTGGCTCTTGATTTATAGTTTTTTCTATTTCTCTTAATCTATCTATAGCTATTGCACATTTGTCTAATATAAATACATCAAGATTTCCAAGAATTCCAGACTCTTCTAATTCAGTGACAATGTATTTGAAGATTTTTTTCTGACTTCTTGATAAATAACTAGAAGCTTTTATTTTGTCATTGTTTCCTCTTAGCTTATTTTCATTTTCCGTGCGGAATTCTCTTTCGTCTTTCCCGATTTTTCTGTTTGATGTGCTAACAGCTTTACACGGTCTAGCCACATTGCCACCTCCTTTTTTTGAAATTTTTCCATTTCGGGCATTTTTTGTATTCTTTTCCCAGCCGTCCCTGAATGACCTCCATAAAATTTTTCAATTCAAAGGGCGGGGGGTACTATTTTTTATTTTGTAATTTAGCTATTACTTGCAGCTCTTCTCTGCTTATTTTTCCTTTCTCTGCTTGCTCGTGGTGATATCTACATAAAGTTATTAGATTATCCTCATCTAACAAGTCACCACCTTCAGATAAAGGAATGATGTGATGCACTGATAAATCTTTTCCTTCAAATCTATTTAAAGTTCCTTTGTAGTTATGATAGCAGCACTGACACATATAATTATCTCGCTGCTTTATCAGCTCTCTTTTACTTCTCCACTTTCTACTGTTACGTGGGTCTTTCTTATTCTTGTCATAGTTTCTGTACTTTTTTCTGTGGACACATTGGTATGTATCATCATGAATTCGTCCACAGTATTTACACATTATTAACATACTCTTTTTTCCCTTCTTAGTTATACATATCTTATATTCTGTTTAACTCAATTCAATATCTTTTTAAAGCTTTCAAGTTAAGTTGTATCAACTCTTTCAAATATATTTTTGTTAAGCTATAAAAACAACAGTTAAACATACACTCAATATGTCTAAGTTCTAGTAGTATCTAAATTGTTTATACGCTTTATCCATATAATCTTGTTCTATTCCAATATATCTTAGAGTTATTGCAGGACTAGAATGATTAAAGATTTTCTGAAGCAATGCGACATCTTTTGTCTTCTGGTAATAATGATAACCAAATGTCTTTCGCATTGTATGAGTTCCTAAGTCCTCTACTCCAAACTCTTCACCCAGCTCTTTTATTATATTATAAGCTTGAGCTCTTTTAAGCGGACTGTTCTTTCCTTGCCTGCTCTTTATTAAGAATTCCTTATCATCCTTATCTGAACAGTAATGATTAAGTGTCCTCTTAAGTATTGGATTAATCTCTATCATTTTATTCTTTCCAGTCTTTTTCTCTTTCAAGGTTATATATTTGCGATTCTTAACATCTCTGACTCTTAGCTTAAGAATGTCTGATATTCTTAGCCCTGTATATAATCCCATCTGGAATAGGACTAAGTTTCTTTCATTCGTCTTCTCTAAGTAGTCACACATATTTTCCAAGACTATAGGATCTCTTATTGGCTCAACAAAATTCATCGCTTCCTCACCTTAGCCTTTTTCTTTTTCTTCTTAGGATTCCTCTCGAAGTGGTCGAAGTGTGGCTTCTTTGCCATCTCTCTTAGAATTTTAAATTCTTCTTCACTTAAGTCAGCCGACTTAATGTCCGCTGCGTCTCTCCACCTCTTCATCAGTCTCCCTCCTTACATAATAAATAAGGGTATGAAAAAAGACAGGTCGCCCTGTCTTCTCTCTGAGGATTTTACTAATCACTTCGGTGCAGTAAATTAATGTCCCTTAACTTTTTATGTTGGTTATAATTTTTTACAATACTATTTTACCACGTTTTTTCTCTAAAAATCGGACATCTTTCGGACATCTTTTCCTAAGATAGCAGGTCCAAACAATATTGTCGCAAATTTATAAACTGCTCCTGCTCTTATCCTTCTCAACTGCCTTTCAGAATATCCTAATCTATTACTTACATTAGTCCAATTATAATTTTTAATTAAAGTCAGATACACAACTTTTCTCTGTATATCATTTAATTCGCTCATAGCTCTATCTATTTTATAAATAGTCAACTTACTATTTTTCAAATCAGAATCAATATACAACGACTTTTCTAAAAGAGACATTGCATTCTGTTCTGTCGGATTCCCTGTAGCTCCTGCCTGAACTTTTACCGAATCGTACTCAATAGCTGGAAGTGTCGCTATCATTTCAGCTAATACCTTCTTTTCCTCTTCTAGTATCTCGATGTGAACTTTAATATCTTCATAACTTCTCAAATACTCTTCTGCTAATTCAATAGCCTTGTCTCTTGACATATATCTATTCCTCCTGTATTCTAAGAATACATCTTACAACTACGCAAGCGATTAAATCGTTAAGAGAGAGGCTGTGTTTTCACAGTCTCTCTCTTTTTATTTAATCTAATTTATCTAATATCTTTTTCGCATACTTCTTTTTAATGCGCCCTGATTTCGTTCTTAAGAATATAGCTTTTTCTTTTTCTATTTTTCCTAGCATATCTGCAGCTTTTTTAGATTCTCTTACTACTTGTTTATTTAATTTTCCTATCTCTTTGTTAAGCTCATCTGTAAGATCTAGATTAAGCTCATACTCTTTATTAAGTTTATGAAATTGCTCATCCTTTTCTAACAAGGACTTATTATAATTTTCTTCCATCTCTTTTAACTTATTATCACTAAATTCTTTCAGCTCCTGCAGTCTTGCATCTTTTTCTTCTATTTCTCTTTTGTATTGCTCTTCCACTTCTTTCAGCTTCTTCTTACTACATATCCCGAACATCTTCTACCCTCCATATCGCTTCTCTATCCCAGCTTCTATTTTCCAGCTTATCGTTATGCTTTTTAAGTCCTTCAAATATTTCTTTAGTTGTAATTCCTATTGTATCCCAATAGCTTATTACACTTTGTATTACATCAAATCCCTCTTCTAAAGTCGCATCTATATCGGTATCATTTTTATAGGATTCCTCTAAAAATTCCTGCGCCTCTTCTATAAATTTGCATGTGGCCATTGCTTTATTATGATTTTCGTCCTGTATTAGTTTATATATATATTCCATATTAAACTCCTTTTATATATCATCATCCATAAATTCTATTGACACATAATCTAAATCTTCTTTAAACATTACTACCTTCTGATTATGTTCAGGTGATACTATTCTTAAGTTACTTCTTTTTATTTTCTTTAATATATCATTCAACATTTCTGTATAATACTCAACTTCATACTTTTCTTCTTGTATATTCCAAGATATACTCATTACTTTATTAGCACATATTGTAGGAAAATCATTTTTTGGTAAACACCAAACAGTAAAATTTTCTTCTTCTAACTCTTTAGCTATTACATTCAAACAAATAGCCAACATTCTTTTGGACATTTTACCTATTATATAATATCTTGGATTATATGCTCTACCAGCTAAATTAACAGTAGATATATTCAAGCTTTTATTTCCGTATCTAGAAGATTTCTTTATCATTCTATTTATAAACCATCTCATATAAGCTAACTTAAATTTTGGAATTTTTTCAGAATTTCTATTCGCTTCTTCTTTAGTTATCATTTTTATTTCCCCCTTTTTAGAATGGTATATCGTCATCATCTACTGCTGGATAACCGCCCTCTGGTTCAAATGCAGGTCCACCTGCTCCCGATGGAGCGCCTGCACTCTCAACAGATTTTTTACTTTCCAGCGCATCTACTTTTAAGCATCTAACTTTTGTGAAGTTTTTCCATTCGCCTGACTGATTTTGATAATTTTCAACTCTTATCTGTCCATTACATGCTACTAATCTACCTTTTGTAAGATAGTTTGCGCAGAACTCAGCAGCTTTTCCCATAACTTCTATAGGAATAAAATCAGCTTCTCTTGTACCATCTTTTTTAGTAAAGTCTCTATTTACTGCAAGAGTAAATGTAGCTACTGCTGTTCCTGAGCCTGGAATATATCTTAATTCAGGATCCTTTGTTAATCGACCTATTAATACTACACTATTCATTTTCTTTTTCTCTCCTTCTTTTTAATTCATCCCAATAACATCCGCCACATAGCTTTTTAAATTTCCATTTGCCATCTACTTTTTCATAAGGTAACTGTCTCCCCTCTATTTCATATTCTTTTTTTCCGCAAAGGTCGCAATTGAAATATGTAGGCTTGTAAGCTGAAAGCTCTACAACTGTTTCAACATAAATTTCAACTTCTTTTTCACAGTTAGGACATTCATCTATAAATACATCTAAATCACCTATATCACAAAGTTCTATTCTTAT
>UQCY01000101.1 GCA_900539645.1 uncultured Clostridium sp.
CCTTTTATGGACTTTCACCACAGATTAATAGCATGCCCGTCATACTAAAAAGGGACTACCGCAAATCATTGCAATAGTCCCTCTAGATTCTTTATTCGATTTTATAAATCCTGTTTTAAAACTTCTTTAACAACTTCGTAGCTTACATCCATTATTTCAGCACAAGTAACTTTGTTTGCTTTTAATTCTTTACACATATGTGTTCCGTATCTACCATTTATTTCTTTCATAAATGCCTGAACATATCTTTTTGCTATCATTTTGTCCCCAGTAGAATCATCTCTACCTTTTACTTCACCGATTATTATAGCAGCTGCATTTACAGCACCACATATGCTTCCAACACCACATCCACCGCCAAGAGCAGTACATAATCTTACTGGTATAGATGCGTTAAACTCTTCGTTATATGCTATTATAAGTGATTCAGCACAGTTGTATCCCTGTTTATATATTTCTGATGGTTTCATTTATCTTTCCTCTCCCCTAATTTAATTTTCCAAAGTTTATTATATTATAAGGAAAGGCAAGTATCAAGTAGATTTTATTTACTCTGCTTAATTTCAGTGAATGCTTTTGAAAGCATAAGTTTTATTCTGTTTAACTGGTTTACAGCACTTGCAGATGGATCGTAGTCTATCGGAATTATGTTTGCTTTAGGGAATTGTCTTTTCATTTCTTTTATAACTCCCTTTCCTATTATATGGTTAGGTAAGCATCCAAAAGGCTGCATACAGATTATATTATCTACTCCATTTTCTATAAGTTCTAGCATTTCTGCAGGTAGTAACCAACCTTCACCAGTCTGGTTTCCAGATGATACTACCCTTTCTACATCTTTAGCCATTTCGCCAATCGGTTTTATTCCACTAAATCTTTTGCTCTTTGTAAGTGCATCATTGTAAACTCTCTGATATCTTTCTACAATTTTTATGAATAATTTACCCATAAATTCTATAGATTTTTTACCTTCTAAGTTTTTATGTTTATATATAGTGTTCTGAGCACAAGCCATGAAGAAGTTCATAAGTTCTGGTACTACTGCTTCTGCTCCTTCTCTTTCAAGTATTCCTATTAAGTCATTGTTAGCTATAGGGTGGAATTTAACCAGTATTTCACCAACTAATCCAACTCTAGGCTTTTTGACATCTACTGTTTCTAAGTTATCAAATTCGTCTACTATATCGTATACATTCTGTTTAAATTCTTTAAACTTAGGTTTTTTAAGAGCTTCTATACATTTATTTCTCCATTTTTCATGAAGTGCGTTTGTACTTCCTTTTACTTTTTCGTAAGGTCTAACTCTTGTCACAACTTTCATAAGTAAGTCACCATAGACAACCCCCATTAGAAGTCTTAGTCCCATAGCTATACTCATGCTTTCTTTGATACCGCTCCGTTCTATACCGTTTACACTAAGTGCAATAACAGGTATATTTCCAAACCCTGCATCATGAAGTCCTTTTCTTAAAAATCCTATGTAGTTTGTCGCTCTACATCCACCACCTGTTTGAGTAATTGCAACAGATGTGTTTTCTAAATCGTATTTCCCAGATTTTAGTGCGTGTATAAGCTGACCTACAACTATTATCGCAGGAAAACAAGCATCGTTGTTTACATATTTAAGCCCTTCTTCTATGATATCCTGACTGTAGTCTTTTAGTATTTCTACTTTTATACCACTCTGATTCATAGCAGCTTCAATAAAATCAAACTGCATTGGAGCCATCTGAGGAGCTAGTATTGTTCTTTCTTTAGTTATTTTATTATTTTTAGCGTATTGTATTTTCTTTGGTTCTATTTCACTAGATTTTATTCCATTTGCTTCTCTTTCTTCCATCGCAGCTTTTAGAGATCTTATTCTTATTTTTGCTGCACCTAGGTTATTACCTTCGTCGATTTTTAGAAGAGTGTATATCTTATCTTTTTCATCTAGTATTTCTTTTACCTGGTCTGTTGTTACAGCGTCAAGTCCACATCCAAATGAGTTTAGCTGTACAAGTTCAAGGTTATCATGCTCTCTTACAAATGTAGCTGCTTTGTAAAGTCTTGAATGGTAAACCCACTGGTCTACTACTCTCAAAGGTCTTTCAATTTTAGCTAGGTGAGATATTGAATCCTCTGTTAAAACAGCCATGTTTAGAGAGTTTATAAGTTCTGGCATACCATGGTTTATTTCAGGATCTATATGGTATGGTCTACCTGATAGCACTATTCCCTTTTTACCAGTTCTATCAAGGTATTCTAATGCCTTTTCACCTTGTTCTTTTATTTCATCTTTGAATGATTTTTCTTCTGCTGTAGCTTTATCCACAGCTTCATTTATTTCTTTAGCTGTTATATCGCTGTAGTATTTAGATAACACTTCATACATTCTCTTTTTAAGTTTTTCTTTGTCGTTAATACTTATAAATGGTTTTATGTATGTTATGTTGTTTTCTCTTATACTATCGACATTGTTTTTTATTACTTCTGAGTAAGATACAACAACAGGACAATTGTAGTAGTTGTCTGCTGTGTTATCTTCTTTATTTTCATTTGTTACACATGGGTAGAATATTGTTTTTATCCCTTTGTCTATTAAAGACTCTATATGTCCATGTACTAGTTTTGCTGGATAGCAAACTGTGTCAGATGCTATACTAGTTATCCCTCTTTCGTATAGCTTTTTAGATGATCTAGGTGATAGTACAACTCTAAATCCTAGCTCATTGAAGAATGTAAACCAGAATGGGTAATCTTCGTACATATTAAGTACTCTAGGTATACCTATTTCTCCACGTTTTGCTTCTTCTTCTGATAAAGGCTTGTAGTTGAATACTCTATCGTATTTATATTTATATAGGTTTATAGATTCTTTTTCTGCGTCATTTTGTACTCCGCTATAAAGAGCTTCTCCTCTTTCACATCTGTTTCCTGATACAAATGCTTCATCTTCTGAGAATCTATTTATTGTAAGTAGGCAGTGATTTGAACACCCTTTACATCTAGTTACTTCAGCCTGAACGTGAAGTAAGTCTAATTCATCCGCTTTTAGCATTTTTGTAGTTCTTTCTGGGTTATATTTTTCTTTAGCAACTAATGCCGCACCAAAAGCACCCATCAATCCTGCAATGTTTGGTCTTATTACTTCTTTGCCAATCATCTTTTCAAATGCTCTAAGTACTAAGTCATTGTAGAATGTTCCACCCTGTACTACTATGTGTTCTCCTATTTCATTTAGGTCTTTCATTTTTATAACTTTAAATAATGCATTTTTTATTACTGAATAAGAAAGTCCTGCAGATATATCGGCTACCTCAGCACCTTCTTTTTGAGCCTGTTTTACTCTAGAGTTCATAAATACTGTACATCTTGAACCTAAATCTACTGGCTTTTTAGAATATATCCCCTCTTTCGCAAATTCTTTTATATCCATTGATAGTGATTTGGCGAATGTTTCCAGGAATGATCCACATCCAGAAGAACAAGCTTCATTTAATATTATACTTTCTATTACTCCATTTTTTATTTTTAGACATTTCATATCCTGACCACCGATATCAAGTATGAAGTCTACATCTTTATTAAAGAATTTAGCTGCCTTGTAGTGTGCTATAGTTTCTATTTCACCAAAATCTAGTTTTAATGCCCTTTTTATAAGTGCTTCTCCATATCCTGTTGAAGTAGATGCAACTATTTTGCAATCCTCTGGCAATATGCTATATATTTCTTTAACTATTTGTATAGTTGTCTTTAAAGGATTTCCTTCATTGCTAGAGTAGTATGAATATAATAATTCACCATTTTCTCCTATAAGGGTAGCCTTTGTAGTTGTAGATCCTGCATCTATCCCAAGGAAACAGTTTCCACTGTATTTATTTATATCGTATTTTTCTACGTTGTTTATATTGTGTTTTTCTAAAAATTCCCTATAATCGTCCTCATCTTTAAATAAAGGCTCTAATAAATTTACATTCCCATCGTCTATTGTTTTTATTGAGTTTAATTTGTCTAATATTGATTTTAAAGATACTTCTTTCTCTTCCTCTGCTAATAGTGCAGCTCCTATAGCTATATATAGCTGAGCATTTTCCGGGAATATTATATGCTCGTCGTCTAAGTTTAATACATTTTTAAATGCCTGTCTTAGTTCTGATAGGAAGTATAATGGTCCCCCTAAAAAAGCTACATTCCCTTCTATTTTTCTACCACATGATAGTACACTTACTGTCTGAACAACTACAGCATTAAATATACTCATGGCTATGTTTGTTTTTTTAGCACCATCATTTATAAGTGGCTGTATATCTGTTTTTGCAAATACACCACATCTAGATGCTATAGGGTATATAGTATCGTAATCTTTAGCAAGCTCATTTAGTCCTGCTGCATCAGTTTTTAAAAGAGTTGCCATCTGGTCTATAAATGCACCTGTACCTCCTGCACAGATACCATTCATCCTCTGATCTATTCCCCCTGTTATATAGGTAACTTTGGCATCTTCTCCACCAAGTTCCACTACGACATCTGTTTCTGGATGGTAGTATTCTATAGATTTTGTACTAGAGATAACTTCCTGCACAAATTTAATACCTAATTTTTTAGATACTCCTATCCCTCCTGATCCAGTTATTATAATTTTTATATTTGCATCTCCTATTATTTTATAAACGTCGTTTAAAACTTCTACTATGGATTTTTTGACATCGGAATAATGTCTCTGATATTTTTTGAATAGTATATTGTTTTCCCCGTCAAGGAGAACAATTTTAACTGTTGTCGAGCCGACATCAACACCAACCTTATATTCCTTATCCATTGCTCCTCCTCCTTGTTTAAAATTCCTCATCAACATACTCTAAAATATTGAAAACTAAACTTTTACTATGCTTTACATTGTAACACATTAGCAAATTTTTATCACGTTAAATTAATTACAAATACCAACAATTTTTCTTGTTTTTTAATCTATCAATTTTATACTATTTTATAAAAATAGCCTCCGTAGATGGAGGCATTTTTGTTAAAAAAATAAGATAGAACCTTAGTAATCTAAGGCTCTATCTATTAAAGTATAAACTTTTATTTACTTATTAATCTTGTACTATCCAACTAGCATGAAGATTAGATGTGCCGCTATACCTGCGCAAAGACCACCGATTGTATGTGATAATATCGCTTTACTTGCTAATGGTCTAGCATCTAATGCATCCATCATACCTATATGAGTACTTAAGTATCCTGACCAGCACATACCCATTGCTGTGAATACTGCTATATCGTTAGGTGTTACAACACCATTTTTGATAAATTCTGGAACTAGTGACATTGCTGCACCAACTGCTCCTAATGAAGTTATAGGGAATGCTATAGCTTCTGCTGATTTAAATCCGAATAGAGGTTCTATTATGAATTTAATTTTTTCACCTATTAATGGTAGTAACCGTACACCTTCGTATGCTGCACCTGTGTAAGTACCATCTGCAGATGGTCCGAATGTTAACATCATAACCATTGTACAAACTATTAAAACCCCTGGTATTATTGCCATACCCATGTCAACACCAAGTTTACCACCTTCAAGCATTGCATCTAATACTCTCTGGAATAAGTTACCTTCTCTTATTTCTCTGAATTCGCCTTCACCGTCAGATAAAACTTCTCCTACCTGATCATTAGCGTGTTCACCATAATATTTTTTAGTCTGTATTAACATAAGTCTAACAGATATTATAGAACCTATTATAGCACCTAAGTTACCTATTAATGCTGGTAACATGAATTCATCACCCTGTGCCATCATGAATGTTGTAACTATAAGACCCATACCAAATGCTGTACCTAAGTTACAAAGAGCAGGTGTCTGATATTTTTTAAAGTACTGTGTGAAAGCTTTATCTTTTGCGAAAGATATTATAGCTGGGTTATCTGATAGATAAGTAGCTACTGCTCCAGTTATACTTGCACCTGGTAAACCATAAACTGGTTTCATTATCGGTGCGAATATCTTATTAATTAATGCTATAACACCAAATTCTGATAATAGTGCACTTAGAGCTCCTGCTAAAACTGCTAGTGCCATTATTAAGAATACTGTCTGTAGTAATAAGTCATGAGCTGTTGCCATCATTGTTTTGAACATTAGCCCAACTCCCATTACTCTACCTATTCCACCAAATATTAATAGTAGAACTGCTAAGAATACAAATGTTTCAGTGCTGACTGCTTTTACTCTTTTTTTGCCTTCTGCTGCTTCCATTTTGTCTCTTCCTTTCTGATAATCCATATAAATTTTTATTTATTTCTTAAATATATTATACTTTCATTTTATCTATTTTGCAACTCAAATTGTTTAACTTTTATCATTGTAAAATTCTGTCTTTTTAGATAACTGCAATATTTTATGCTCAAACTTACAACTTCATTCATTTTTCATATATGCATAAAAACCTTGAATTCCCTACAACAAGCGACTTGTATAGTTGTTTCAAGTTGTTTCTTTTTGCAACTTTTTTTAAGATTTTGATGTCTTCTCATTCATTTTTTGTATTTTATCAATAACAAAATTGTATTAATATTTTTTAATTTTTTTACTCAAGAAAAGGTTTTTATAGCTTATTTTTTTGTATTTTATTTAT
>UQCY01000102.1 GCA_900539645.1 uncultured Clostridium sp.
TATATTACTCATAAAAAACTCTCCTTTTTTCCCCTTAACATATCTTTTTTTATTTATTTTATATTTATACATTTATATTTTTAATTATCACATCTTTTGTTTTCATCTCTTTTCTCAAATCTCGTTTACAAATAAAAAAATTTGTAAACTATACAAATGAGAGAACTATTAATTTTATAATTTTTATTTTACCCTAAAATTATATTTCCCAAACATTTATTTTAACAGAGGTGTACAAAAATGAAAAGCAAATCACTTATAAAAATTTTTTCAATTCTTTTACTAGTTATCTATGTAAACGGTTGCGCCAGAGAAAAATTATTTTCTGTACATATAATTGATGTCGGTCAAGGAGATAGTATATTCATACAGACACTCGAGGATAAACGTATTCTTATAGATGCAGGTGATGAAGAAGCTGAGCATACAGTTTACTCATATTTAAAAAGGAGAGGAGTAAAAAAAATTGATGTTTTAATTGCCACACATCCAGATACAGACCATATTGGAAGTATGGACTATATTATAGATAAATTTAAAATATCTCATTTCTATATGCCTGATGCGAAAACTGATTCTGAGGCTTTTTACAATCTTTTAGATAGCTGCAAAGAGAAAAATTTAAAAATAGAATACCTAACAAAAGGAGATAGATTAAAAATAGATAGCTCTACAACTATGGAAATCTTATCTCCATCTACAATTACCGATAAAAATAATTTAAATTCAATTGTATCGCTATTAAATTACAAAGGTTATGAGTTTTTATTTACTGGAGATGCTGAAAAAGAAAATGAGTCAGAAATATTATCATCTTGTAATTTGCCAGATATAGAGTTTTTAAAGGCAGGTCATCATGGCAGCTCTTCCTCATCAACAGATGAATTTATAGAAAAGCTTAAACCAGAGGCTATTGCAATCTCTTGTGGATACAACAATGACTATGGTCACCCACATAGAAGCGTATTAGATACATTTAGAGAAAATGGGGCTGTAGTTTATAGAACTGATAAAAATGGTTCACTTGTATTTTATTGTGATGACAACGGAATTTTTACAAAGAAAAAATACAAAACCGAGTAAAATTTATAAATATAAAACTGCTCTATCATTTCAAAGATGAGCAAGATAAAAGTCTTTCTATTTTCAAATTATTCTGATTTATGTTATCATTAATTATACAATAAACCTTAAAGGAGGTTTGTCTATAAAAAATATAATTCCTACTTGAGATACAAAACTACTGCCTGGAGATATACTTATTATGGCTTCAGCAGAAGAATAAAGGTAAATTAAAAGGATGTGATATTTTTATGAGCAAGGTAATTATGATGTGTGGAGTTTGTGGGTCTGGCAAAACCACATTTGCAAAGAAAAAAGAAAAAGAAGGATTTATAAGAATTTCCATAGATGAGGAAATGTGGAAATTATACGGAGCTAGAGGAATAGATTATCCAAATGATAATTATGAAGAACTTTCCTCAATTGTAGAGTCTAAACTTCAAAATGACATAGTAAATTATATAAAAGAAGATAAAAATCTTGTAATAGATTTCAGCTTTTGGAGTAAGTCTAATAGAAAATATTATAAAAATTTTTTAGAAGAACTTGGTGCAGATATACAGCTTATATATTTAAAAGTTGATAAGGAAACCTTAAAAAAGAGAATAGAATCTAGAAACAAAAATCATGATGCTAATTCTCAATTTATAGATGAAAAAACATTTGAAATGTATTATAACGGATTTGAAGAGCCTAAAGATGAAGGTGAAGTAGTAATCACTTTTTTTGATAAGTAATAAAAAATAGCTAACAACTTAATCTATTTTTTAGTTGATTAGCTATTTTTTATTTTATAGTCATTTATTATGTATTGATTATTCACCTAATAAGTCATTTATTACAGCAGATGCCATTATTAATCCTGCCACAGATGGTACAAATGATACACTTCCTGCAGTCATTTTGTTTCCGTTCATTATTTTTTCTTTTGGCTCTATTGCTTTTTCAGTTGAGTATACGACTTTTAGTTTTTTTATTCCTCTGTTTTTTAATTCTCTTCTCATTACTCTAGCTAGAGGACACATGCTAGTTTTGTATATGTCTGTAAGTTCTATTTTGGTAGGGTCTAGTTTGTTCCCCATTCCCATAGAACTTATTATTTTGATTCCTTTTTTAGTACAAGTTTCTATAAGATGTATTTTAGAAGTTATCATATCTATTGCATCTATTGCGTAATCAAAATCACCGCTGCTTAGCAGTTCTTCTCCATTTTCTGGAGTGTATTTTTCAGCGATTGCAGTTATGTTTACATTTGGATTTATGTCTTTTATTCTCTCTTTAAATACGTCTACTTTCATCTTTCCAACTGTAGAGTGAAGAGCTATTATCTGTCTGTTTATATTTGTGATATCAACATCGTCAAAGTCTACTATCGTGATATTTCCAACTCCAGCTCTTGCTATTGCTTCAGCTGCAAATCCACCGACACCACCTACTCCAAAGATTATTACGCTAGCATTGTTTAATTTTTCTATTCCATCATCTCCTACAACAAGAGATGTTCTTTTTTCCCAATCCATCATTTTTTTAATTCCTCCAAGTAAATATTTAGAATATATAAAAAAAGGAACCTTTATTCAGGTTCCATAATATACTGTATTGGCGGGAGTGCGTGGGAATTGAACCCACCTAAGAGGCTCCTAACCCCTCATACTAGTTTTGAAGACTAGAGGGCACACCAGCACCCATCCACCCCCGTGGTTTTTTCAACAGTAATAATATAACACATAGAATACTCTTTTGCAAGTGTTATTCAAAAAATAAATAAAAAAATCGAAAAAAACTATATTAAACTCATCTGCTCATCTTCTTTTAAATTATTTATCTGCCAATCGATTTCAGTTTTACCAATACTTTTTAATATTTCATTAGCCTTTTTAAAATGATTACACCCGAAAAATCCTCTATTTGCAGAAAGTGGACTTGGATGAGTCCCCTCTAATATGTAATGTTTGTCTGTATTTATTAGTTTAACTTTCTTTTTAGCATTATTTCCCCAAAGTATAAACACCACAGGATCCTCTCTGTCATTTAAAATTTCTATTATTCTATCTGTAAACTTTTCCCATCCCTTTTTGCTATGAGAGTTCGCCTCATGTGCTCTAACGGTTAGCGATGTGTTTAAAAGAAGAACTCCCTGATCTGCCCAATCCATAAGATACCCATTATCTGGTATAAAGCAACCATACTCTGCATTTAATTCCTTATACATGTTTTTAAGTGATGGTGGTGTTTTAATTCCTGGAAGAACTGAAAATGCAAGCCCATGAGCCTGACCATCATTGTGATATGGATCCTGACCTAAAAGTAGAATCTTAGTATCTTTAAATGATGTATGATTTAAAGCTGTGAATATATCCTCCCTTTTAGGAAATACCTCGTGTTCCTTGTACTCTTCTTTTAAAAAATCATTTAATTTGTCAAAATACGGTTTATCAAACTCATCACTAAGAAGTTCTTTCCAATCTGTATTTATCAAACTTTCCCAAGATTTTTTAGTAAAATTATCTTCATTGTATAACATAAATTTTCCTCCCGCTTATCTTTTACTATTACTTATCTTTTAAGTATAGATATTAAAAACAATCTACTGAACTACAGCATCTATGCTATCATCAGAATTACTATCTACTATTTTTATGTTCAACTTGTTAGGTATGCAAACTATGCTCTGACTCGGCTTAGTGATAAAACCTGTCTTTACACACACTTTGTCAGGACAATTTGCCTCAATTACTTCAACACCATTGTCGTGAACTTTAACTTTGTTTATATGCTCTCCATCCTTTATTGTGAATTCGGCTTCCTCATCTAGCGGAATTTTCTTATAAAGCTCGTTATCTTTATAAACTTCTACAAATGCTGCTTTTTCATTTTCATCTTTAAACTTTGTATATCCAAAAAGTGCTGCAATTGCAAATAATACAACTGCTATTAAAATAAAATCTTTCTTCTTCATATAATCTCTCCCAAAATTTTCTACAACAAATTAAATTTCTATATAACTGATTAAGTATTTATTATATCTGATTTTTTAATAATCTCATATACAAAATAATCATTTACACCACTAAATAATTCTTCATTTTCTTTGTTCAATAAATTTGTTGTTAATTTATGATATAATTAATCATATCACACTTTGATATTATCGACTATAAATGACTATAAATTTAAATAAGGAGAATTTAAAAATGAGAAAATACACTCCACGAATTGTTGTACTAATAATATTATTGCTAGCTGGGTATTTTATATTTAGACCTAATATGGACGAGAACTACTCTCAGACAAACTACTATTTAGGAACTGTAAACACTGTCACAGTGTATGGAAAGAAAGAAAAAAAAGCAATGGAAATCCTTAAAGGATGCGACGATGTTGTAAAAAATATCGACAACCTTATGAGCACAGAAATTCCAGGAAGCGACGTATCTAAGATAAATAAAAACGCAGGAATCAAACCTGTTAAAGTATCTGAAGAAACTTATGAAGTTGTTAAAGAAGCAATACACTATTCAAAAATATCTGATGGTAATTTTGATGTAACAATAGGACCTGTCAGCAATCTTTGGTCTATAGGAAAAGACGATGCCAGAGTTCCCGAAAAAACAGAAATAGATTCACTTCTTTCTTTAGTAGATTATAAAAATATAGAAATTAAAGAGAATAAAATAGAAACTGACAAAGATGACGACGGTAAAAATGAAACTTTTGATAAAGAGTATACTGTTTTCTTAAAGAAAAAAGGTATGAAAATAGACTTAGGTGCAATCGCTAAAGGTTTCGCTGCAGACCAAGTTGCGCTGTATTTAAAATCTAGTGAAGTTGAAAAAGCTATAATAAACTTAGGTGGAAATATCAAAACTATTGGCGATTTTAATATAGGACTAAAAAATCCTGTTGAAAATGCAAATGATTCGTTTGCAAGTGTTAAGGTAAGTAATAAATCTGTTGTAACTTCTGGTGTTTATGAGAGATTTGTTGAAAAAGATGGTAAAAAGTATCATCACATACTAAACCCAGCAGATGGTTATCCATTTGATAATAATCTGCTTAGTGTTAGTATTATCTCTAATAAGTCTATAAACTGTGATGCACTTTCTACCTCTGCATTTGCTCTTGGTCTTGAGGATGGTAAGAAACTTATCGAAAGTATAGACAATGTTGAGGCTGTTTTCGTTACTAAGGATAAGAAGGTTTATTTGACTAAGGGATTCAAGGATGAGTTTGAGATTTTAAATGATAGTTTTGAAGTTGTTAGGTAGAAAAATATAGTTTTCAGATTTTTTAAGGTAAATTATTTTGAGTTGATTTATTTTTAAGATTTAGTAAGGATTTTTTTATTTTTTTCTTTACGTTTGGATGATTTTTAGATATAATTTTGTTATATTATATTTTATCGGTTTGCCAGTTTGGGCTTACATGACTTTAATTAAATAATATCATCGCACATACAGAAAAGAGGGTGTAGTCTGTTGTATCTTTTTAGATATGATATACTATACCCTCTTTTTATATTGAAAAAGCGCCACGAGGACAGCTTTTTGATTATTTATTTAGTTGTTGTTTCTGGTTGTGTTGGTTTTTCTGGTTCTACTGGTTTTGGAAGAGGACCTTTTTCTCCATTTATTGTACATTTATCATTTCCTAGTATTATATCACCATCTATTGTACATCCTTCATGTGTTAAAGTTGCTCCTAATCCATCTCCATCATTTCCCCACATATATACAGCTGGATATGGATCATTTTTATTACCATCTTTAATTGTTACATTCTTTAATTCTACATTTGATGGGTATTGATATCCTCCACCCCTATTTCCAATTATCAAACCTCCACAAGGGACTTCATTACCAGTTTTCCAATTTTCATTTATGTAGTTGTTTTGGTCTTTATATTTATCATCAATTATATTAGTAATAGTAGTATTTGATATAGTCGCTGTACCCCCTCTAACTATAATACCTTGATAATCGCTATTAACAGTACTATTGTTCATATAAAACTTACATGGTACATTTATAAGAATCGCATCACCACCTACATTACTAGTCATATTAATTGTAGAACCCTCTATATTAAAAATAGAATTATAATTAGCTAGTTCTCCAGCATTTGTTCCTATACAGTAAACATAAGCACTTATAGTTGAGTCAATTATATTAATAGTTGCATTTTCACCGATTGCATATACACCTGTAGTTTCTGATGTATACACAACATCTTCTAAATTAAATGTTCCATCTTTACCTACTGATATACATGAATTTGTTGGTGATATTGAATTTAAGTTAAGTTTTCCATTTTTAATAGTTAGTGTCTGATTAACTCCTATAGATTCTATTGGTGCTTTTGTATCCTTATCAAATTTTATTTTTTTTGAATCTAAAGTATAATTATTTAAGTTTATAGTTGTTTCTCCAGAAGGCGATAACTTCATTACTTTAGATAAAGTTATATCATTAGCTAATACTATAGTTTCACCTTTTTTAGCATTTTTGCTATTTTTCAATGATATGCAACTTTGCTCAGCTAATTTA
>UQCY01000103.1 GCA_900539645.1 uncultured Clostridium sp.
CAAAAGCAAGTCTATTTTTGATAAAAAACTTTTAAATAATATATAGAATTTTATAAAAAATTACAACAAAATGCGAAAAAAAGACGAGGAAAAATTCCTCGTCTCTAGTATATAAATTTAATTATTTTATTACACCAAGTCTTGTAGCTATTGTTTTAACTACATCTCTAGCTACACCATGTCCTACCTGATATACTGCATTTGCAGAATTAGCATTTAATTCTAATGCATTTATCTGAGCATTAGATAATTTGTTTGTAGCTAATACTATTGGAGCATTATTTTTAGATGCTAATGTTGTTGCTGCTAAAGCATCTATTAATTCAGATTTATTTTTCTGTCCATCTTTTGCTACAACAACATTTTTAGCTGCTCCTACAAAGTTTCCAGTGTAGTATCTAGCTATAACTTCAGCGTTTGTAGCCTGTCTATTTGCTCCTGCTACTCTTGTAACAGCTTTAGCTACAGATTTTATTTCTTTGTATTCAGCTTCAGAAACAACTGATGTTCCACCTATAACAGTTACTTTAACATCTTCTAAAGCTTCTAATGCATCTTCAGATATACCACCTTTTTTAGCAACTACTATAGGCTGTTTCTTTTCAGCTGCTACTGCTGCTATTGACATTGCGTCTGCTTCACCTTCTGCACCTACTACAAATGCATCTTTTCCTTCACCTATTTCTTCTGCAACTAATAAAGAAGTTTCTTCTCTATTATCTCCACCAAATCTATCTACATCAAATCCATATCCTTTTAATTCTTTTTCAACAGCTTTTGAAACAACTGATGTTCCACCTACTATTTTTATGTTTACTTCATTTAATTTTCCAACTGGAACCTGAGATATTAATTCTTTTAAATATTCTTTTGTTGCAGCTGGTAATTTATTTGATTCTGTTAATAATATTGGAGTGTGTACACCATAGTTTGCTGCTAGAGGAGCTGCTGCTAATCCATCTACTAATGAATCTCCATTTACTAGTACTATTTCTTTATTGTTTATAACTGATTTTATATTAGCTACATCTTTAGCTATTGTAACAGCTGTTTCATATCTGTTATCTCCTGCTAATAAGTCAACTTTAGGATCTTTGTTAACTAACCATTTAGCTAAAGTTTCAGCTGCATTTTCATCAGTTCCTGTTACTTTGTATACAGATTTTTTACCGAATGCATCTATAGTTTCTATATGGAATCTATATACACCATGATCAGCCTTTAATTCTCCTGTATAAGGAACGTATGAAGAAGTGTTATCATCATACATCCAAACTTTATCTCCAGCTTCTTTCATTATGCTTAAAAGTTCGTGTCCTTTAGTTGTTAACATTAAGCCATCATATAAATCTTCTACTTTATAAGCATTTCCACCTTCAACTATTTTTATTTCAGCTATTTTAGTTGAATCTATATCCTGACCTGGATCTTTTTCGTCTACTAATTTTTTAAATCCAACAACTAACTGTGCATTTTCATCTTTATTTTCAAGTTCATATCCATCTTTATCTATAGGAGCTATAAAGTTAACTCTATCATCTCCTACTTTAAAAGTAAGAACTTTTCCTGTATATAATTCAACATCTAATATATGTTTTTTTGAATCAAACTTAGCATCTTTTATAACTTTATATTCTCTATCATCTGAAGTTTTTTTCATATCTTCAACTATTTTTTTCCCGGCATTATCTAAATCTTTTTCAGACCATTTTGCAGCAACTTCAGTTTTTTCAGCTGTTGTTGAGAAATAGTTTCCTTTTTCATCAACTCTATGTCCCTGGTCAACTAAAGTTATAGTATCTCCAACTTTTAGATTTTTAACATTATCTAAAGATACATCTACAGGATTTAAACCTTTAGTTAGTTTGTATATTGATTTTCCAGCTAAATCTTTATTTTTATCTGTATTATGGAATTTTTTTGATTCCATAACTTCTCTTAATTTTGCTGTAAGTAAACCTAAATCATTAGAAGATACTTCATATGATTTAACTTCTTCTGCTGCCATCACTGGCGCTACTGCACTCGCTAACATCGCTCCTGCCATTACTACTGATAATCTTTTCTTATTCATTATCTTTTTACCTCCGTTTTCCTTTTTTATTCGTTACATCTCTTTTTTTCTCTATTCTCTTGCTCTTTCGACGCAATTCTTTATTCTTCCACAGTTTTATTGTACTAACGCGCACTCCCTAAAATATAAACTTAAAAAAGTTTATCAGTTTTAAATATTAATAAAAAATATATGGACACTATTTGAATAGTAATCAAAATGTATCGATTAATAATATAAAATGTATCGATTTATGTTATTACATAAATAATAGTAGTTAAAATGTATCGATTTATGTTATTATATAAATAATAGTAGTTAAAATGTATCGATTACTCTAATAATCATCTAAGTTAAATTGAATCGATACATTTTAAATAACTTTATTACGAAAAGAGGAGTAATTATGGATATAAATAAATTTTTTGAAGGAGTAGATATTGAGTGTAAAGAATCGAATGACACCTTACCTAGAGACATTTGGGAGACATACTCTGCATTTGCAAATACAAAAGGTGGTACAATATTTCTCGGAGTAAAAGAAAAGAATGGTGAATTTTCAGTATCTGGAGTAAAAAGTGTAGACAAGGTAGTTAAAGAATTATGGGATAATCTAAACAACAACAAGAAAGTCAGTGCAAATATTATTTCAGACAGGGATGTTACTATTGAAGATATTGATGGAAAAAGTATTATCAAAATAGTTGTTCCTAGAGCTGATAGGAGAGATAAACCTGTATTTATTGGTGAAAATCCATACAATGATAGCAAACACTCTGGTACATTTAGACGAAATCATAGCGGAGACTATAAATGTAGTAGACAAGAGATTATTAGGATGATTGCTGATTCAAATGATATTTCGCAAGATAGTGTTGTTTTGGAAGGATTTACAATAAATGATTTAAATTTAGACAGTATTAATAGTTATAAAAATAGGTTAGAGAGCAAAAATTCTTCTCATCCATGGCTTGCTCTTGATTTAAAGAACTTCTTGTATAAAATTGGAGCTTATGGAAAAAATAGGTCTAATAATACAGAAGGTGTTACATACGCAGGTCTTTTAATGTTTGGTGAAGAAAGAGAAATTTGTGATGAGTTTCCTAAGTATTTTCTAGATTATAGAGAAAAAAGCAGCGATTCTAGTTTAAGATGGGAAAATAGAATAACATCAAGCGATGGACTTTGGAGTGGAAATATTTTTGATTTTTATTTTAAGGTAGTAAATAAATTGACTTCTGATTTGAAAGTTCCTTTTAAGTTGGTCAATGGTGTTAGAAAAGATGATACTGAATTACACGAAGCACTTAGGGAAGCACTTGCAAATACTTTAATTCACACAGACTATAGAGTTGAGAGAGGGATTGTTATTGAAAAAGGGGAGAACTATTTCAAATTTTCTAATCCTGGTACTTTGCGAATTAGTATTGGTGAGGCTTTAAACGGTGGAATTAGTGATCCTAGAAATGAAAATATTTTTAAGATGTTTAATTTGATTGGTGTTGGTGAAAGAGCTGGATCTGGTATAGAAAAAATTCAAAAGGCTTGGAACGATGAGAATTGGATTAGTCCTCAGCTAGACGAAAACTTTGCTCCAGATAGAGTGGAGCTTTTGTTAAAGATGGAAAATAATAATGTAGCTGATAATATAGAAAATAATACTAATACTATTGTAGATAATCTTTCAAATATTGATAATAAAGTAAATAATAGAGAAATTTTAAATGATGTGTTTCTAAGCAGTTTTACGGATGATGAAATAAAAGTACTAGCATTGGCAAGTGTGAATGGTAGTGTGAATAATGCAATTGTACAAAATCTTTTAGGGAAAAATTCTAAGGAAGTACATAGTATTTTAAAAGCTTTAGTTAAACGAAAGGTGCTTGAAACATCAGGAGTTGGAAGAGGAGTAGAGTACAAACTTAATAAAAATATTAAAAATATAATTGATAGTAAAAACTTTGACTTTAATAAATTAGAGAAAAACTCTTTGAGTGATGAACAATTAAAAGTTATTGAACTTATTAATGAGAATGGATTTATTTCTTCTAAAATAGCTACTGATAGGCTAGGTATTAGCAAAAGAAAGTCTGTTATTATTTTTAATTCTTTAATTGATAAAGGAATTATTGACAGAATTGGAGCTGGCTCAAGCACTAGATATGTTTTAAAAGAAGAAAATGAAAAATAGAGAACGTATGTTTGTAGTAGGTTGCAAAGTCAAAAATAGACTTACAACAGCAAGCCTATTTTTGACTTTTTTTGTATACTTTTAAAACTTTTGAAATAATGTAAAAGAAAAGACGAGGAAAATTTCCTCGTCTTTAGTATGTAAATTTAATTATTTACTTTTAATTATCTGTTAGTTAAGCCTAAGTTTTCAGCTATAGTTTTAACAACATCTCTTGCTACACCATGTCCTACCTGGTATAATGCAAATGATTTTTTAGCGTTTAATTCTAATGCATTTTCCTGTTCTTTAGATAATTTATCTGTAGCAAGTACTATTGGAGCATCTTTTTTAGCTGCCATATTTGCTGCTGCTAATGCGTCAACTAATTCCATTTTGTTTCTCTGTCCATCTTTTGCTACTATAACGTTTTTAGCTTCTCCTATATAAGAACCTTTGTAGAATTTCTTGATTATTTCTGCATTTGTAGCTTTTCTGTTTGCTCCAGCTATTCTCTGAACACCTTCAGCTTCAGCTTTTATTGCATTGTAATCTGCTTTAGATACTACAGATTCTCCACCTATTATAGTAACTTTTTTACCTTTTAATTCATATGTTGCATCTTCTGAGATTCCACCATTTTTAGCTACTACTATTGGAAGTTCTTTTTCTGCAGCTACTGATGCTATTGACATTGCATCGGCTTCACCCTGAGCACCTACTACGAATACTTCATCTTTATCATCCATTGCATCTAATACTTCTAATGAAGTTTCTTCTCTGTTGTCTCCATCGTATCTTACTACGTCAAATCCTAATCCTCTTAACTGTCTTTCTAATCCTTTAGATAAAACAGCTTCTCCACCTACTAAGTGTATTTTAGCTGATTTTTCTCCACCTACTAAATGGTCTGCCATTAATTCTTTTAAGAATTTATATGTAGCTGTTGGTAATTTGTCTGCTTCTGTTAATAATACAGGAGCTTCTTCCTGTGCTGCTAAAGGAGCTGCAGCAAGTCCATCTACTAATGCGTTTCCATTTACTAATACTATATCATCTATTTTTTTAGTAGCAGACTGAGGATTTTTTACACCTTTTATTCCAGCGTATTCTTTTGCTATTTCTACTGCTGTTTCATATCTGTTATCTCCTGCTAATACGTCAACTCTAGCTTTTGCATTAACCATCCAAGCAGTTACTCTAGCCATGTTCTGTTTATCTGTTCCTGTTATAGTATATAATTCTTCAGATAAACCATTAGCTGCTTTTTCTCCTAATTTTACTTCAACTTTATATCCGTTGCTGTATTTCTTTAATTTATTTAATATTTCAGTTTCAAGATTTTTTAATGCTTCTTCATCTTTATCTAAATTACTATTAACTGTGTAGTATTCACCATTTTTATCACTTATAACTATTTTAACATCTCTACCTACAGAAACAGATTCTTTTAACATTGTGAAGAATTCCTGTCCTTTTTCTGTTAAGAATAATCCATCATATAAATCTGTTAAATCATAGTTATATCCACCAGGAGTTATTGTATATTCTTTTACTAATTCTGAAGATAAAGCTATGTGTCCATCTCCTACTAATACATCAGTTGGAACAAATCCGTAGAAGTCTTCTATTGCTACTGGATTATCGCAATCTAATAACTGAGCTTCATTAGTCTGAGCTTCATCAGTATAGTATGATAAAGTTTTCCAATCTTTACCAGCTCCAGTTGTGAATTTTAATTCTACATCTCCAGGTTTTATTGTCATTGTATCCTGTTCATCTAGTCCAGGTATTTTTGTATCTTTAACAAATTTTATAGTGAATTCTTTGCTTATTTCATCATATTTAGCATATTCAACTATTTTTTTATACTGGTCATCTACTACTGGTTTATTATTATTATTATCTTTTTTACCTGCTGAATAGAATACTTTGTTTGCTAATTCTTTTAATTCAGCTTCTGTATAAGTTTCAAATGCACCTTCTTTGTATTCGTAGTGATATAATTTACCATCAACTTCTTTAAATCCTCTTGAGTATACTCTTACAACATCTCCAGCATCTAAAGTTCTGAATACTTTCTGCCAATCTTCCTGACTAGATTTTTCTGTTAATCCTGTATCTACTTTGTTTACATATATTTTATATACAGACTGATTTCTTACATCTGGTTTTCCTGCTGGTGCATTCTTTTTATCATTTGCGAATAAATTTTTCTGCACTAATTCTCTTAATTCTTTCTGAAGTAGACCAGTTTCATTTGCTGATACTTCACTCTTCTGCACTTCTGCTGCCATCACTGGCGCTACTGCACTCGCTAACATCGCTCCTGCCATTACTACT
>UQCY01000104.1 GCA_900539645.1 uncultured Clostridium sp.
AAGAGCGGAGAAAGTCCAATAAAAGCAAATGGTAAAATACTTGTAATCGATGGTGGATTCTCAAAAG
The DNA here is from genome assembly GCA_900539645.1 of uncultured Clostridium sp. Classification (GTDB taxonomy): domain Bacteria; phylum Bacillota; class Clostridia; order Peptostreptococcales; family Peptostreptococcaceae; genus Peptacetobacter. The sequence goes on from UQCY01000104.1 coordinate 68, forward strand.
CATATCAAGATAAAACTGGTATAGCAGGATATACATTAATATACAACTCTAAAACTATGCAGCTTGTATCTCACCAGCCATTTAGCTCTATGGAAGAAGCCATTTGCGATGAAAACGACATAATATCTACTACAGTTGTCGTTGAACACAAGGCTGAGAGAAAGATGGTAAGAGATACAGACGAAGGTAAGAGAATGCAGAATGAAATAGATGAGTTAAAAATGCTATTGAAAGCATACCAGAAAGGTTTAATAAAACAGAAATACAATATATAGTAAACTTTAAAAATTTATAAATATAGTATATCCTATGGCAGTTAAAGTGCTATTCAGCAATGTTGCAATCGGGGAATACTTCAGAAGCTTCGTTGCGTATTCAACAATAGTAATATCTCTAATAATGAACATACACAACGAAAAACAAGGGGTCTCAGACTAAACATAAAATAAAATTATCAATTTTATTTTAGAAAAGTCCTTGACCACAGAAAATAGCTAGAGCACTAATATAAATATAAAATGCCTTTGTAGTGTTTTAATTTTGTATTTAAGAACTGAAAAGATATAAAAATATGTTATAAAGAATTTTAAAAAAGCCCATTCTTTTTGATTGGGATTATGAATAATTCGATATCGACAATCTGGAGGCGACCCACAACATTGAAATGTGTTAGTTTAATGGGTGGGTCGCCGAAGCCTGGAGATGAGAATATTCATAATTTCAATCTAGAAAAAGAAGGGCTTTTTAAATTCTTATAACATCCATTTTATAGATTTTCAGTTCTATATTTTTCCATTATTTCTCCAAATATTTCAGCTGCAGAAGGAGGAGTGTATGTTATTGCATTTGCTCCAGCATCAATAGTTTCTATAATTGATTCTGGAGAGTTTCCACCTGTAGCTATTATTGGGATGAAAGGATGGTCTTTCCTAATTTTTCTAACAAGAGAGGCAGTATCTTTTCCAGCAGATACATTTAAAATAGTTGCACCTGCAGCAATTCTAGCTTCTATGTCTTCCTGATCGTGGCAAATAGTGACAACTATAGGTATGCTTATAGTGTCCTTCATCTTGCTTATTAGAGCATTTTTTGCAGGAGAATTAAGAACAACTCCAAATGCACCGTGAAGCTCTGCATCTAATGCTATTGCTAGAGATCTATTCCCTGTAGTTATTCCACCGCCAACACCACAAAATACTGGAGAAGGAGATACATCCATTACCGCTTCATTTATAGATTGTTGTGGAGTGAATGGGTAGACGGCTAGTACAGCGTCTGCATTATTATTTTTTATTATTGATATATCAGTAGAAAAGATAAGTGATTTTATTCTCTTTCCAAATATAATTATTCCGCTGGCTCTATCAATTTCCTTTGGAACACATACGATTTTATTTTTTAATTTTGATTCTATAACTGGAACTAAAGAATCTTCAGCAGATGTAAGTCTATAGACCATGTTTTCGTTTAATTTAAGATTTTCCATTAATTGCCAATATCTCCTTTTCAAGTTTAATCTATAATATTTTTAATATTTAATAGTCATTATTCAATGATATCATAAAAGTTAATTGCTAGAAATAAAAATTTATTACAATTCTTGCAAAAAACGTATTCTAAGTAATAGCGTTGTATAATAAAAAATTTTTAAGAACATATAATAGATACAGTTGTAATATACTCTTATTAAATCAACTGATTAGTGATATAATAATATATATTAAATGATAAAATTGGAGGTACTATGAAAAAATATACACTTATATCGCCATGCTTTTTTGGAATGGAAAAAATGCTAGCGACAGAAATAAAAAATTTAGGATTTGAGATAGAAAAAACTGAAGACGGAAGAGTAACTTATAAAACAGGTGAAGATGGTATAGCTAAGGCAAATATGTGGCTTAGATGTGCGGAAAGAGTAAATCTTAAAGTTGCAGAATTTGAAGCTAGAACATTCGATGAGCTTTATGAAAATACAAAGAGAATAAACTGGTCAAAATATATACCTTATGGTGCACAGTTCCCAGTATCAAAAGCATCATCAATAAAATCTAAACTATTCAGTACAACTGATGTGCAGTCAATAGTTAAAAAAGCTATTGTTGATAATTTAAAGAGATCATACTTAGAAAGTGGAAGATTAAAAGAGGATAAAGAAAAATATCCTATATACGTGTTTATCCACAAGGACAAAGTAACGATATCAATAGATACTACAGGAGATGCACTTCATAAGAGAGGATACAGAGAAAAGGCTAATAAAGCTCCTATAAGAGAAACTTTAGCAGCAGGGATAATGTATCTAACTCCATGGAGACCAGGAAGAACTCTAGTAGACCCTATGTGTGGTTCAGGGACTATACTTATAGAAGCTGCCATGATGGGATTAAACATGGCTCCAGGGCTTAACAGAGAATTTATCTCTGAAAAATGGAGAACAATAGATAAAAAAATCTGGTGGGATACTAGAAGAGATGCATTTGACCAGATGAATGAAGACTTAGACTTCAAGATTTATGGATACGACATAGATCCAGAAACTATAGAAATAGCAAAAGAAAATGCTGAAATAGCGGGAGTTGCAGATTATATAGAATTTGCTGTTGCAGATGCTACAGAATTTAAAAGCGATGAGGAATATGGATTTATAGTTACAAATCCACCTTATGGTGAAAGACTTGAAAGTGAAGAATCTGTAAAATTACTTTATAAAGAATTAGGTTATGCGTTTAGAAGACTAAAAAATTGGTCATATTATCTAATAACTTCTTTTGAAGAATTTGAGTATGAATTTGGTCAGGAAGCAACTAAAAAAAGAAAACTTTACAATGGTATGCTAAAAACATATCTTTATCAGTATCCAGGACCAAAACCACCTAGAAAAGAGAAAACTGAAGAAAAATAAGGGGGGATTAGATGAAAAAACTAATCAAGCTTATGTTGCTTGCGGTTGTACTATTACTTACAACTACAGGGTGTAGCACAAGCACAAAATCTCCAGAAAAATTACTTACAAAGCCTAATTATGATGAGGAAAAAGCACTTTTAAACTCTGGAATATCAAAAGTTCTTTATCAAAATGTAAACTTAATATTCCCAGAGAACCTAAAAGAGAGTGGAAAAATAAATTACGTTGATTTAGATGAGGATGGGAAGAACGAAATTGTAGCCTTTCAGAAAAAAGAAAAAATCAACTCTGATAGTAAGGTTGGATTCTTGATTTTAAGAGAGGACAATGAAAGTTATTCTTTCTTAGAAGATGGTGTCGTACTTGAAAAAGGGGATAAGATAGAATACGGTGGATTTTACGATTTAGATGGAGATGGAAATAAAGAAATAATTATGCAGTACAAAGATCAAGATGATATATCGAGATTAAAAGTTTATGCATTTAAAGATAATAAAATAACTTTAAAATATCAGTTAGATGAAATATTCGGCGAAGGAAATGTAATACCTAAACTAGCTTTAAATCCACATGATACAGGCAATACAACGGTATCTGTTGGAGATGTAGATAGCAAAAAAATAAAAATAAGCTATATAAATGACGACAACAACATGGATATGATAGTACTAGGATACAATTCTAATAATAGAGTATTAAAAATAAGCCTAGTACAGTTTACTTCTGAGCGGGCTATTGTAAAAGACGTAAAGACAGTAGATGATGTAAATGGAATATCTGAGGCATATATAACTATAGGAAATATATCTAAGTATGAAAAGGGTATAATTTTAGACATACCAATAGGAAAAGATGGCGCTGTTGGAACAGAGGTTATGTATGTCAAAAACAACAAATTTATTACTGTGGCTAGCTGCAAGGATGAAAATATGAAAAAGGCATACTATGTTCCAGTAGGAGATATGAATAAGGATAATATAATAGATATCCCTTCAATCTCGCCAAATAGATCATCATTTATAGATAAGGCATACGCATATATTACGTATTATCAGTGGAATGGTAATCTAGATGAAAATAATATGGAAATTATAGGACAAAACTACTACAACTATCAGTATAATTTTAGATTTAGCGTGCCTAAAGAAATGCAAAATATACTTTATACTGAGCAAAAATATGAAGGTGAAAAAATTCAATTAGAATTTAAAGCGACTAATATTAAAACAGGAACGTCGGAAACAGCGTTTACTGTAGTAGTAAAACCTAAATCAGGAACTATAGATGATAAAAAAGGCTTAACTAATTCAAAATATATCGTACAAGTATTAGAAAATGAAGATTATAGCTACGATATTATCATAAATAACAGAAAACTTTTAAAAGATTATGGAGTAGAAGAGAAAAAACTAAAAGAAAGCTTTTCTAATACATATGAGTAAATATATAGAAGGGGGAATAGTAGGATGAAAGAAAAGATTTTAATTCTTGAAGATGAAATCGGAATAAGAAGCTTTGTAAGTATAAATCTAAAGAGAGAAGGTTACGACATAATAGAAGCTGGAACAGGTCGGGAAGCTATAGAAAAAATAGATTCTGAAGATGGAATAGCAATAGCTTTATTAGACGTTATGCTTCCTGATATGAGCGGAATAGAAGTATGTAAATACATAAGAGCTAAATATGATCAGGTAGGGATAATAATGCTTACAGCAAAATCTCAGGAAGAAGATAAAATAGAAGGCTTTATGTCTGGAGCTGATGATTACATGGTAAAACCATTCAGTATAAAAGAATTAATGGTTAGAGTATCAGCTCTTATCAGAAGGGTTAGAAAAGAAAGTGCACCTGCTAAAAACAGCGAAATAGATTTACGGCCATTCCTATTAGATGTGGATAAAAGAAAGCTTTACAAAAATGGAGAAGAAATAGAATTAACACCTACAGAATTCTCTATAGTTAAATATCTTATGTCTAATGCAAAACAGTCTTTAAGTAGAGAAAAAATACTTGAAGAGGTTTGGGGAACAAACTATTTATATGATTTTAAAATAGTAGACGTAAATATAAGAAGAATAAGAAATAAAATAGAGGACGATCCTTCAAAACCAAAATATATACAGACTATTTGGGGCTATGGTTACTGTTTTAGAAAGGAAGAGTAAATGTTACATTTTGAAGGTTTAAGAAAAAAGATTATCAAAAACTATTTTGTAATAATAATAGTAGTAGTGACACTTTTTGAAGGTCTGTTTATGTTCTATGTGCAGAACTACTATTACAACTCAGTAAGACAGACATTAGAGTCTAGGGTAGAGTATATAAATGGTTCATATAATACGGTATCTATGGAATCCGTAAGTTTTGAAGATAAGGTAAATAGTATTTACGAAAAGCAAATGAATGATAAAAATACTAAATACGGAATTTCTATAATAGATAAAAATAGAAATATGATATTAGACCAGTATGGCTTTAAAACTCACGAAAAAGTAAACTTTATCGACGTGAATAGAGCTTTGAGAAATGGTAAAAATTTAGTTCCATATACATATAAAATAGCATCAACTGACGAACATGTAATGAGTATTGCGGTTCCATTAAAAGTTAATAATGTTGTAGAAGGTGCTGTTAGGTATACAGTTTCTCTAGATGCAATAGATAGAGAGATAATAAAGCTTATGGCATGGTTGATTATGATAGGGGTTGTAATACTTATAATCGCTATAGGAATCAGTTTGAAATTTGCCGAAAGTTTAATAACACCTCTTACAGAGCTTAAAAAATTTGCAAGTGAATTATCTTGTGGAAATTACAATGTTAAGCTAAAAAACAACAAGATTGTAGATGACGAAATAGGTGAGCTTGCAGAAACATTTGAAAAAATGGCAATAGAAATCGACAAGAATGAAAAATTAAAGAACGAGTTTATATCTTCAATATCTCATGAGCTTAGAACACCGCTTACATCTATAAAAGGATGGAGTGAAACTCTTGGATACGAGGGAATTAACAAAGAAGAGCTAGATATGGGGCTTGGAATAATTCAGGATGAAACAGAAAGACTTATCAAGCTCGTTGAAGAATTATTAGACTTCTCTAGACTTTCATCACAGAGAATAAAACTAGTGATAGATTCTGTAGATGTTGAAGGACTGGTTGTAGGGGTTATCAATCAGCTAAAAGTAAAAGCAGCTGAAAAGGATATTAGACTATTATTCGAGTTTGAATGTGGTGAGGTTAAAAACATACAGGGCGATAAAAATAGATTAAGACAGGTTCTTATTAACCTAGTTCAGAATTCACTTAAATTCACAGATGTTGGAGGATTTATAAAAATAACAGTAAATCAGGATAGTGAGTATACTACAATATCAGTTACTGACAATGGATCAGGAATAGACAAAGAAAATCTTAAAAGAGTATTTGATAAATTCTTCCAGGAAGACTACAATAAATCTGGTAGTGGATTAGGTCTTGCTATAAGTAACGAGATAGTAAAACTACACAACGGTGAAATGAGCATAGAAAGTAAGAAAAATGTCGGTACTTCTATAACATTTACCCTTAAAAATAAATTAATAAA
>UQCY01000105.1 GCA_900539645.1 uncultured Clostridium sp.
CCCAACTGGTATGTCCTCACCATTATCTAAAACAGCCGTATATCCTTTGATTTTATTTATATAATCAAGGTTTACAATGAAGCTCTTTTGACAGTGATAAAACATATTTGAGTCTAATTCATTTTTTATTTCAGATAGTGTCTGTCTTGTTTCGCTATTGCCCTTTTCTGAATGTATGATTACTTTTCTGTTTAAAACTTCAATATAAAGTATATCTCGCTGATATATTTTCTTAATCCCATCATCAGATTTTAGGACTAAATACTTTCCTTTACTATCCTCTACATCTTTGATACACGATTTTAAATGCTTTGCTACTATCTCCTCGTCCACTGGCTTTAATAGATACCTATACGCTCTCACTTCATAGCCATCAGATATATAATCAACCAAAGATGTTATAAAAATTATCTCCATATTTTTATCGTTTTCTCTTATTTTTCTAGCGGTATCCATTCCATTTATATCGCCCATAAGTATATCCAAAAAGAGTATATCTATCTCACCAACATTCTCTTCAAGCAACTCTTCTCCAGAGGAAAATTCCTTTATTCTATAATCTCTATCGTTGTCAAACATAGTCTTTTCAACTACACTTTTTATTTTTTCCCTTATTTCTTTTTCGTCATCGCAAATTCCTATCGTAAGCATAAAATCCTCCTTTCGATTTAAAGAATTCTATTATTACATTATCAGAAATTTTTCTATTTGCAAAGATATCTTCTCTTTCCTACGCTCTTCTTTCCGTATTCGATAGCTTCAACAGGACAATTGCAGATACAAGCCATACAATGTGTGCAATTACTTCCCCAAACTGGCTTATTATCCACTAATTTTATATTGTTTAGCATACAAAGTTCCTCGCATTTTCCACAACCTATGCAACTATCTTTTGCGTAGAATTTATCTGCCTTTACAAATTTTTTATAGAATATATTGTTTACAAATCCGCTCTTTGCTTTGTCAAATGCTCTTAGCTTTCTTTCTTCAAATTTCTTACATCCTTTTATCTCATCTGCTGCTTTTTCTATAATAGGATCAGCTTTTTGTATTATTGCTTTTGATTCTTCTTCGCTTGGAACTGGAAACATTGCTATATAGTTTTCAGGCATTACAATTTCCTTAATACCCATAAATTCAAAACCTTTTTCTTTACATAATATTAATATTGTTTCTTTTGCATTTCCTATATCGCTTCCACAGTTCATGACAAAGTATGCTTTTTTACTTCCTTCAAAGTTTGATTTTCTTATAAATTCATCAAATACTCTAGGAATTCTCCAACCATAGGTTGGACAGACAAATACAAATGGTTTTTCTGAGTTAAGAGTGGGATTTTCGTTGTTTTTTATGTATTTTGTAGAATCTATTATTCCATCTTCTGTTATTTTTGCTATTTTTTCTGCTATGTATTTGCTATTTCCAGTACCTGTAAAGTATACTATCATTTCTGTTCCCCCTTTAGTTATAAATATGGTGCTGCCAAAGAATATGTAAAACACTCTTAAAACAGCACCACTTTTACTATTTTATATTAAATTTTTTCATTTATTCTTTATAAGATTTCTTATTTATCTTCGTAAGCTATTCTTCCGTTGCAGATAGTGTATTTTACTTTACCTGTCATTTCCATTCCTGTAAATGGAGTGTTTTCTGCTTTTGAAGCGTAGTCACCTGCTACCCATTTTTCATTAGGATCAAATATTACTATATCTGCTGGTTTTCCTTCTGATATGTTTGCAGTATCTAAGTTGTATAATTCTGCTGGTTTTACAGACATTTTTTCCATTAACTGAAGGTATGTAAGATGTCCCGCATTTACTAAAGACATTATTCCTAGTGCTAGAGAAGTTTCTAGTCCTATTATTCCACTTGGGCAATTCTGGAATTCGCCAGTTTTTTCCTCAGTTGTGTGAGGTGCGTGGTCTGTAGCTATTATTTCTATTGTGTTGTCTTTTAAACCTTCTATTATTTTATCTCTATCCCAAGCTGTTCTTAGAGGTGGGTTCATTTTTGCAAATGTTTTGTGCTCTCTAACAGCGTCTTCTGTCAATGTGAAGTGGTGTGGAGATGCTTCTGCGTACACTCTTGCACCATGCTGTTTTGCAAATCTAACCATATCTACAGAATTTCCTGAGCTTATATGCTGTATATCAACTTTAGCTCCTGTTTTCATTGCCATCATACAATCTCTTGCAACCATTACGTCTTCTGCTACGTTTGGAGCACCTACAAGTCCTAATTCTTTTGCAACCTCTCCTGCGTTTACACCAGGGTTTCCTATTAATGAAGGATCTTCTTCGTGGAAGCTTAGTGGCACGTCTAATTCCTTAGCCATTTCCATAGCTTTCATTACAAGAGCTGTGTCGTTTATTGGAAGTCCATCATCTGTAAATCCTAGTGCTCCAGCTTCTTTAAGAGTTTTCATATCTACTAATTCTTTTCCTAAGAATCCTTTTGTTATAGCAGCAGCCTGAACTATATTTATCGGAACTAATTCCGCTTTATTCTGCACATAGTTTAATACTTCTACACTATCTACAACAGGTTTAGTATTTGCCATGCATACAACTGTAGTAAATCCACCTTTTGCCGCTGATGCAGAACCTGTTAATAAGTCTTCTTTATGCTCAAATCCTGGATCTCTAAAGTGAACGTGAACATCTATAAGTCCTGGAGCAACTATTTTTCCAGTTGCATCTATTACTTTTTCAAATCCATTCTCTTCAATTCCTTTTCCTACTTTTAATATTTTTCCATTTTCTATTGCGACATCCATTACTTCATCTGTGTTTGTCGCTGGGTTTACAAGTCTACCATTTTTTATAAGTATCATCAAACCAATCCTTTCTGATTTAAAATTATCGCCAATATTATACAATTTTTATTTCAACTTCTACTTTTATTTTAAGTGTCCATTGTTAATTACAATTATACACTATTTTCGTTGACTTTATAGTAAAAATAAGATAAACTTATATTTAGCTTTTGAAAGTTTTTTCAAAGGCTTTTTTAATGTGATTTATATTTATTTTATTAATATCTTAGGAGGGATTATTTTTGAGTAATAACACAAATGAAAAATCCATAACAGCTGCTGGATTTTTTAAATTTTTAATTCCGTCGCTATTTGGTATGATTCTTTTCATAATACCACTGCCATACGGAAGCATGTTCCCTATTGAAGGTCTTTCATCGGTAAATATAGGGATAGGATTTTTAGCTGAACTTATAAAAATTTTACTTGCCGATTATATGAACTACATCGCACTTGTAGTAATCATAGCATCTGCTATTTTCTCAATTATGAGTAAATTTATAAAAGTTAAAAATGATTTTTTAAGAACTGTTCTTGAAGTTTCACCATTTTGGTTAACATTTAGAATACTTGGTGCAATATTTATATTTATGACTATATTTAAGGTAGGTCCAGAATTTATACATTCTGATGTGACAGGAGGTACTATGATAGGTGTGCTTCCAAGCTTACTTGCTATATTCTTAGTATCAGGTTTCTTACTTCCTTTAGTTGTTGACTTTGGGTTAATGGATTTATTTGGTACTTTAATATCTAAGTTTATGTATAAGCTATTCAAAGTTCCTGGAAGATCTGCAATAGATGCAATATCTTCTTGGCTTGGAGATGGTACACTTGGAATTATGATAACTGATACTCAGTACAAACAGGGATTCTACACTGCTAAAGAAGCGTCAATAATAGCAGTTTGTTTCTCACTAGTTTCACTTCCATTCTCTACAGTAATAGCTGACCAGCTTGGTTTTATGGATATATTTGTTCCATTCTACGGTACAGTTTGTTTAGCTTCATTAGCTTGTGCACTTATAATGCCTAGAATATACCCACTTAATAAGTTTGAAGATACTACTTATATGGGTGTTGAACATCTTAAAGAAGAAGTTATTCCTAAGGGAGAAAATGTTTTTGCATTCGGTCTTAAAAAAGCAGTTGAAAGAGCTGAAACTTCTCCTTCTTTTGGAGATATAATATTAAACGGATGTAAGACTGTTATAGATATGTACTTTGGATTACTTCCACTTGTTATGGCTTGGGGTACTCTAGCGCTTATCGTTGCTGAATACACTCCATTTTTTACAATAATATCTTATCCAATAGTATTTATACTTAAATTATTAGCTATACCAAATGCAGTAGAAGCTGCTCCAGCAGTTTTAGTAGGATTTACAGATATGTTCCTACCTTCTATAATGGTATCAGTTGATGGAATAGCTGAGGTTACTAAGTTTATAATCGGTGTTTTATCAATATCTCAGTTAATATATTTAACAGAAACAGGTGCTGTTGTTCTTAAATCGGATATACCACTAAATCTAAAGGATTTACTTGTAGTTTTCTTAGTTAGAACAGCGATAAGTTTACCTATAATAACATTAGTAGCGAAATTTGTAATCTTCGCATAAATAAACAGGACAAGAGTATAACTGCTCTTTGCTCCAGGCTTCAGCGCCCCCACCCCGTTAGAGTAACACATTTAGCGGTTGTGGGGCGCTTTCAGTATTGTAGTCTAAATCAAAATTTACCGAATATCTATTTTAAGAGCAGTAAAGAGTATATAGACAAAACTCTCTCGACAATCTGGAGACGTGAGGTGAACTGCTCCCCTCTGAGTGGACAAGTGAAATAAATAAATTCACTTTAAACTTAGAAGGGAGCAATTTTTATGCCTAGAAGTAATGTAACCGCAAAACAAAAATTGGATGCAGTAAAAAAGATTCTTTCTGGCGAAGAAAGTAGAAGGCACATTCGGCAGATTTATGGTGTAGCTCATTCTTCTGTCGAAGAATGGATTTTAAAATATCAAATAAAAGGAGAAAAAGCTTTTAGTGATAAATTTCAAAAAGTTGAATACTCAAAAGAAATAAAAGATGCAGCAGTTAAAGCGTATTTAAATGGTGATGGTTCACAAAATGAAATTTGTAGAATTTATGGACTTAATTCAAGAAGTCCCCTTGAACAATGGATAAAGGAGTATAATAGTAATAAAGAACTAAAATCTTCTAAATCCATTGGAGGAACTATTATGACTAAGAATAAAAAAACTAGCTTTGAAGAAAGAGTTGAAATTGCTCAATATTGCATTAAATTTGGACATAGTTACAGCGAAGCTGCTGAAAAATATAACGTATCATATACACAAGCACGTAGCTACGCTCTTAAATATAAAGAATCTGGCAAGGATGCTCTAAAAGATAAAAGAGGAAAAAGAAAATCTGAAGATCAACTAACAGAAGTAGAACATCTTCGCAGAGAAATAAAACGATTAGAAAACGAAAAAAGACAAGCTGAAATGGAGATAGCTTTATTAAAAAAAATACAGGAAATAGAGAGGAGGTGAGTTTGCAGAGAGTACAAAATAATTATATATACACAGCTATAAAAGAAGTGCATGAAAAACATCATTATCCAATAAATTCTCTATGCAAAATAAGCAATGTAAGTAAAAGTGGTTACTTTAAATGGTTGAAACATCAAAAAACTTTTAACGATATAAAAAACGAAAAAATTGCTAATATTGTAGAAAAAATACATGATGACTATCCTGATAAAGGCTATCGCCGCATTAGAGATGATTTATACAGATATTATAGTATAAATGTAAATGATAAGAGAATATTACGTATTTGTCGTGTACTTCAAATTAAATCAACTATAAAATATAAAAATAATGGATGTACAATTCAAAATCAACATCCTACATATACAACAGAAAACATTCTTAATAGAAATTTTAAAGCTGATGCACCTGATGAAAAATGGCTAACAGATGTATCAGAATTTCACTACTATGTAAATGGAAAAAAACATAGACTTTATCTAAGTGCGATTCTAGATCTTTATGATAGAAGAATTGTTGCTTATACAATCGGAGATTCAAATAATACAGAACTAGTATATAGCATGTTTGATTTTGCCGTAAAAAATAACCCAAAAGCACACCCAATTTTTCATTCAGATAGAGGGTATCAATATACTAATAGAACATTTCATTCTAAATTGGTAGCCGCAGGCATGACACAAAGTATGTCTAGAATAGCTAGATGTATTGATAATGGTCCGATGGAAGGTTTTTGGGGGATTATAAAAAGAGAGAGAGATTATGGAAAAAAATTTAATAGCAGAAAAGAATTGGTTGATATGATAGAAAATTATATGGATTATTATAACAATTCAAGATTACAAAGAAAGTTAGGTGTATTAACACCTTTTGAAAAGCATGAAGAATTTTTAAAAGTAGCATAAAAATATCCAGCAAGGAAAATACCTTGCTGGATGATAAATTTAACTTTTATTTATTTTGACAGTCCACTCTACGGGTAGCAGTTCACTTGATAAGTCTTGAATTTTGTCGTTGCTGGATAAACATTGAAAATGTCAGTCGGTAAATCTAAAATGTGCATGATTACATCTTCAGCGGTTGCCGTTTCAAATACAATGCTGAT
>UQCY01000106.1 GCA_900539645.1 uncultured Clostridium sp.
TTTACATTTGACAATATCAATTTCTTAACCTTATATTTATTATATCATTAAATTGATTATTATTTTTGTTAAGTTTAAGTTTAATTGAAAAAGAATTATCGGAATCCTTTTTAGCTTCAATTCCTTCAGCATAATTTCCTATTTCATAATTTCCACCGTTATACGATATGAATAGTTTTTTATTATACTTATTTACGTGTATAGATTTATCTTTTACCTTTACAACACCTGACTTAACATTATCAAACCGAGATATTTTGATTTTGTCCACCGCTACAAATCCATCTTCTGGCATTATATTTTTATTATTTTTGTAAAACCTTATATTATTTGAATTTCTCAGCTCTCTTTTTAAACTCGATTTTATCTCGTTAAATTGCTCCATTAACTCAATTCTATTATCTGTTTGCTCTACAAGTGATATGGATTCATTGAGCATTAAATTGACAGTACTCATAACGATCAATGATATACAAATAGCTACAAATACCTCTACCATTAAATATCCTTCTTTTCTCTTGCTATTCTTTATCATTGGAGTATATTCCCTCCTTAAATAAAATCCTTCCAGATATAGGAGTTATAGTTATCGTATAAGTCTTTTCCTTGTATCTAATCTCTATAGTACCAGAATCCATAGGTATGCCATCTGATTTAAACATAATTTTTTTCATATTGCTTGCAACTTTTATATTATCATCTACATATTCCTCTCTTATGAGTTTTAAATCGAAAAACGTCCTATAGCAACTTTTATTATTTACCTTTGCTATACGCATATACTCACCTATCCCAGCTAGATTTTTTCTTTTTAAAAGCCTTAATTCAGAACAAAGTTTTCTCCGTTCCCATTCAGATTTCATATATCCAGAATCAGCCTTTGGAACTACAATTCCTATAAGCAATATAACAAGACTCATCCCTATAATAAGTTCAGCTAAGCTCACATTCCTTCCCTTTTCATAAAAACACCTCTATTTTACAATTATCACTCTTTTACTACTCTAAATATAAGTGCATCCCTCGCATCTATATTTTCTACAATATCCTCTTCAGGTTCAATCTCAGGTGGCTGCTCTTCTACATTTCCACCAGGATTTTCCTCAGGATTATCACCATTTTCTTGTTCTATATTATTTTCATTATCTTCCTTGATAGGTCTATCTTTTCTCAAATTCTTTAAGGTAACACAGAGCTCTAACTTTCTTTTCATATTGTACTCTTTTTCATATACAGTTACATTTACCCAAAATTTATAGAGTAATGAGCCATCTTCTGAAATATCATCCTTTACAACATCAATTTTTACATTTTCTATATTTACATCTGACAAATTTTCTATCTCGGATACATACTGCTTTCTATACTCAAAACTCTCTATTCTATTTTTAAAATCGTCTTTATAAGGACTTATATCGTATAATCTTTGAGTTGCCTCTACAATTTTTTCCTCTGTGATTATCATCGCACCTTCAGATTTTCTTAAAAGATTTTCAGATTGTACATCTATCCACTCACTTTTCCCATAATCTATCAATCTATTTTGAAGCGACATACAAGAAAGCGTTAAAAGTGTAAGAACCATTATGGCCATAATAGACGCACTTCCAATTCTTTTTTTTAATTTACTCATCTAAAGACAATCCTTCTTCGACACCTGCATATCTCTCGTATCCCTGTAGCTTAATAGTTTCATCATCTTTTTTAGCATCTACTGTGACCATATATACACCTCTTGCCTTGTCTACGATATTAATACTTTTACTTATCTCTATCTCATTCAAATTAGAATTAGTTTTAGTCTTTTTATTAAAACTTCCATTTTTTATATTATCTAGCTCTAAATTTAGTTCTTTTTCCGCCATATACACAAGTTCCTTATATTCCTTTTTCTTGTTCAAGATAAAGTTAGTATTGCTATTAAATGTAGAAAATAAATACATCGCTAAAAATAATATAGATACTGCAATAATTGCATCGGTTATTATAAATCCATTCTTGTGTTTATTAAATTTTAGGAACCCATTTGCATCACCCTCTGTTGTTTAGATTCTTTCTGATTGGAACATCTCCTTTAGAATCTCTGCATCCTTTGAATCAACGGTCTTTCCAGTCCATATTTCAAATGCATCTATACCTTGGTTTATAAGCATATCTATTCCATGAATAACTTTTAAATTATTTTTCTCTGCCCATTTGATCAAATTGGTTCTATGAGGTTTGTAAACTATATCGTACACCACTATATCGCTAGATACATCTATACTCTCATCTATAGGGCATTCTTCGCTTTCCATGCCTATTGGAGTAGTATTTATCAGAAAATCATACTTTTCTAAATCATTCTTGTTGACCTCTTCTTTTGAATATACAACCTCTGTTCCAAATACAGAATTTACTCTTTTGGCTATTTTTTCTGCATTTTCAAGACTTCTATTTCTTATATCAATTTTTTCAATTCCATTAGACGCCATTTCAATAGCTATACTTCTACATGCACCACCGCAACCAAGTATAAGCGCACTCTTACCTTTTATAGATATACCTCTATCTGTAATAGCCTTTACAAATCCTCTTCCGTCTGTATTGTACCCTTTTAAAATTCCATCCTCATTTTTGACAGTATTTACAGCGCCTATTAATTCTGCATTTCTATCAATCTCATCTAGTCCTGCCATTATATCCGTCTTGTATGGAATAGTTACATTAAACCCAACTGTGTTTAATATTCTCATAGCTTCTACAGATTTATATATTTTTTTAGGCTCTATATCAAAGCATAGATACGCTCCATTTACGCCGTATTTTTCAAATAAATAGCTGTGCATATTAGGTGAAAAACTATTTTTAACCGGATGACCTAAAAGCGCAAAGATTCTTGTTTCTGAATTTGTTCCCATAATTTCTCCTTTCATATATATAATCTTCAAAAGTTTTTTATTATATACATTTTCTCATTATTTTTTTATATTTAAATACTGCATATTATCAAAACAAATACGTAAGTATGCAATCGTTTACAAATTGTTATACAAAAATAGGCCCTCCCTATTGAATAGAGAGAGCCCACTAAAATTCCTATTAATTATCTACTTTTTCTTCTATAGGTTTTCTAAGCATATAATCTTCTTCAACTGGTACATCTAGTTTCATTTTTACTATCTGTCTTGGATGTGGAGCTGATTCTATTGGTTCACCGTCTTCATTGTACATTTCTAATATCTTAGCGTACATAGTTTCTTTGTATGGAGCCATTATTTCTATATCTTCTCCAACAGACATTTTATTTCTCTGTTCTACTATTGCAAGACCAGTTTCCTCATCATGTCCTCTAACAACACCTATGAAATCGTAGTTTCTTACATAAGATGCAGATTCGTAGTTCTGATCTTCTGTACCTGGTTTGTGTAAATAGAATCCTGTTGTAAAGTGTCTGTGACTTCCTTTTTTAAGTTCTTCCATCCACATTGGGTTGAATTTCCAGTTTTCTGGATCTTCATAGTATGCATCTAATGCCATTCTATATGCTCTAACAACTGTTGCAACATAGTAAGCTGTTTTCATTCTTCCTTCTATTTTTAAACTCATTATACCTGATTCAACAAGTTCTGGTATGTGTTCTATCATACAAAGGTCTTTTGAGTTGAAGAAGAATGTTCCTCTTTCGTCTTCGTATATTGGGAAGTATTCACCTGGTCTTTTTTCTTCCATTAAGTAGTACTGCCATCTGCATGACTGTGCGCAAGAACCTTTATTAGCTTCTCTACCTGTCATGTAGTTACTTATTAAGCATCTTCCTGAGTAAGATATACACATTGCACCGTGCATGAATGCTTCTATTTCTAAATCATCTGGAGTTTTTTCTCTTATTTCTTTTATTTCTTCAAAAGACATTTCTCTAGCGACAACTACTCTTTTTATTCCCTGGTTATACCAGAAATTAGCACTTTCAAAGTTTGTAGTATTAGCCTGAGTACTTAAATGTAATTCCATTTCTGGAACAACTCTCTTAGCAACACTTATAACCCCTGGGTCAGATACTATTATCGCATCTATTCCTATTCTCTGTAATTCTAGTAAATATTCATCTAAATATTTAAAGTCTTCATTGTGAGGTATTATATTAACTGTTACATATACTTTTTTTCCTCTTGCGTGTGCGAATTCAACTCCTTCTGCCATATCTTCTATACTGAAGTTTTTAGCAGCTGATCTCATTCCAAATACTTCTCCACCTATATATACAGCATCAGCACCGTATATTATGGCAGTTTTTAATTTCTCAAGGTCTCCCGCTGGAGCCAATAATTCTGCTCTTTTCATTTCCATAATTACTTTCTCTCTCCTTCTTTATAACTTAACGCTACACCGTCTCCTATTGGTATTAGAGATGTGCTTAAATAATCACAAGTGCATATATAATCCAGATAATTTCTCATTCTCTTAACTATTGTTTTCTTTCTTCTTACAACGAAATCGTCGTGAGCAACCATTCCTTTGTAAAGTATATTATCTGAAACTACAAGTCCACCTTTTTTTAGTCTATCTATTACAAGATCAAAGAATAACTGATACTGACCTTTTGCTGCATCTATGAAGATCATATCAAATTCTCCATCTATTGTTTTTAATGTTTCTTCGGCATCTCCCTCAAGTATAGTTATCTTATCCTCAAGTCCTGCTCTTTTTATATTTTCTTTTGCTTTTTCTATCATAACTTCATTTCTTTCAGTAGTTATAATTTCAACATCTCCACCTAATACAGATGCAAAGAATATTGACGAATACCCTATTGCACAACCTATTTCTAGTATTCTTTTAGGTCTATGTATTTTTAATATAACTTTTAAAAGATCTGATACCTCTTTGTGAATTATAGGTACACTATTTTCGTGGGCATAATCTTCTAATTCTTTAAGTAGCCCATCTTTTTCAGCTAGTGTTTCCCTTATATATTCTTCAACAAGGTCGTTTACTATATTACTCATAAAATCTCTCCACTTCTAATTAATTTGCCTCAGATTCTTTGTTCTGAGTTTCCTGTTTCTTTTTTTCTCTCTGTTCTTTATACTGTTTTTCGTATTTTAAATGTTCTTCATAAGTTTTAGCGTAATTATTTCCTCCACCATCTTCTTTAGCTACAAAGTATAAATACTCTGTATCAGCAGGGTTTATAGCTGCTTCTATTGATTCCCAAGCTGGATTTGCTATAGGTGTAGGTGGTAGTCCTTTGTATTTATATGAATTGTAAGGTGATTCAACCTTTAAATCATTGTAGCTGACAACCTTTCTTCTTTCCTTAAACGCATACTGAACTGTAGCATCAGATTGAAGTAGCATATCTTTTGCTAATCTATTGTAGAACACACTAGCAATTAAAGGTCTATCCTCATCTAAAACCGCCTCTTTTTCTACTATAGATGCCATTTTCATAACATCGTAGAAGTTAAGGTCTTTATGTTTTTCCATTTCTGGTTTTATTTTATATTTGTATATTTCATCGAATTTATTAAGCATTCTAGAAAGTACTTCTCTTTCGCTCTCTCCTTCAGAGCAGAAATATGTACTAGGATAAAGGAATCCTTCTAAGCTTTTTATGTTATTATCTTTTAAAAACTCATACTTATCTCTAAACTCATCTGGATTGTTTATAAGTTTTTCATAATTTTCTTTGCTTCCAAGTTTTTTCTTAACTAACTCATCTATCACTTCAGTAGAAGTCGCGCCCTCTTTAACAGTCACTTTAGGACCAGAATGGTATATTTTACCAGCTGCTATATCATCTATAATCTCATCATTTGTATATGATTGGTCAAACTGATACTCTCCAGCTTTAAACTGAGATGCTTTACCACTCATTTTTACATTTATCTTAAATACTAATTTATTTTTTATAAGTTTTGCATCGCTAAGTATTTCTGCTATGCTATCTGTTCCAGAACTAGATGGAATCTCTACAACCACCTTTTTTTCTTCGTTTACATCGTATGCACCAGACCGCTTTTTAAAATGTATACCCCCAGATGCTGCTATTACAACCAAAAGTACTAAAATAACTAAAAACTTTTTTTTCATATTTTTTCTCCTTTTTTATTGGATTATAACTCTGCAATTATAAATTATAACAGTAACATAAAAAAAAGTCTAACAAATAATGTTAGACTTTGTATTTTATAAGTATTTTATAATTCCATTTTATTTGTACTCAGTATTATTTTCTCGGGTGTTTTAGATTCATTTCTTTTCTTATATTTTGATCTATGCAGTTTAAATATGACTGTATACTAGATAAATTAGTGTTTCCTAAAATTTTATTTACAGACGCTATATTGGCACCCTTATTTATCATATGTATTGCAAATGAATGTCTTAGCATAGTTGGATTTATGTTTTTATTTATATTTGCCTTTTGAGAATATCTTTTAATTATTTTCCATAATCCCTGTCTT
>UQCY01000107.1 GCA_900539645.1 uncultured Clostridium sp.
TAATTATTTAGTATATACTGTGCTATTAACTTCTGACCTTTACTTAATCTCGTATACTGTGTCTGTATATCTGAGATAAGTTTTTTACTGTCCTTTAATGTTTCATCCATTTTTTTCTTTCTCCTTTTACCCTATATCTTTATTTTTATTAAGAATGCAACTCAATATACATCTATTCAAATTTTCTGTATATTGACACTAATAATATATAAAGTTTCATTTCTCTACCATATTATAACACTTTATCCACTTATTTTTAATATATAAGTGCAATTTTTTTGTCATATTTTTATTTTTTGGAAACTTTTCTTTATACTTGTTTTTTCTTTTCTATTAATATTATAGATGGCGGGTTATTCTTTTGATTTATAAACTTAGATTCAAACACATTATACTCCTTTTGATCTAAATTTGCTGCGTAATCAAATACTGCATTTCTTTCTTCCATTCCACCCTCATGACCTGTATAGATTGAAATGCAAACCACTCCATTTTCCTCAAGCAACGCCACCGACTGCTTTATAGCCTCTATAGTTGTGTCTGGCTTAGTTATTATCCTATGCTCACATCTTGGCAGATACCCTAAATTAAACACTGCACACTTGATGCTATCTTTAACATAGTTGCTTATATTTTCGTGTCCATCTAAAATAAGCTCTACCCTATCCTCAAACTCAAGCTTTTTAACTTTCTTTTCAGTAGACTTTATCGCCTCTTCCTGAACATCAAAAGCATAAACCTTGCCATTTTCGCCAACTAATTCAGCTAAAAATACTGTATCGTATCCATTGCCCATAGTTGCATCTATACAAACATCGCCTTCTCCAATGACCTCTTTAATGTACATCTTGGCGATGTTGTTTACGTTGTCAAAATTGTTTCTCTTTTTCATATCTCCATCTCTTTTCGTAAAAAACTACAATAACAAAAGTTGTTACGTATAATCACTTCACTTTATCTTTTTATTTTTTCCACATTATATTATAACCAACTTAAACATTTAATACAATTATTTAATCTACTTTATTTAAAATTTAATTCATTTATTTAATCAATACTTCTATAGAAAAAGGGACTTTAAAAAAGCCCCTTTTATAAATTTCTGTTTATTTTTATAAATTTCTATTTATCGAAGTCTATTGTAAACTTCATTCCACCAACCTGAACTGTATCTTTTTTAGCTAGTAATTTATTTTACTGTTTTTAAGTATGCCACTTCTTCATCAGTTAGGTTTCTATATTCCCCAACCTCAAGTCCTCTTATATTTATTCTTCCCATCTGAATTCTTCTAAGATTTCTCACTGGATGATTTATAGCCTTACACATCTTTCTAACCTGTCTATTTCTTCCTTCGTGAATAGTAATCTTACAAACAGAATAGTTCTTTTCTTCATTTACCTTCACGATTTTTAACTTAGCCTTTGCAGTTGTGTAATCCTCTATCTGTAATCCGTTTTCAAAACGTCTTTTTTCCTCAGGAGTGATTATACCATTTACCATTGCTAAATAAGTCTTTTCAACTTCATGCTTAGGATGAGTAAGTTTGTAAGTCAAATCCCCGTCGTTTGTAAGGATTAACAGACCACTTGTTTCGTAGTCAAGTCTGCCAACTGGGTAAACTCTCTCATCTACATCCTTTAATATATCAAGCACACTTGGTCTATCAAACTGATCTTTTACAGTTGTTATATATCCCTCAGGCTTGTTAAGAAGTATGTAAACCTTCTTTTCCTCCTGATTTATAGCCACTCCATCGACCTCTACTATATCCTTTGTTTCATCTACTGTTGTAGATAATTCAGTTATTAGCTCGCCGTTTATTGTTACTCTCCCAGAAATTATAAGCTCTTCTGCCTTTCTTCTTGAAGCAACTCCACACGAAGCTATGTATTTATTTATTCTCATTTTAATTCCTTTCTAACTTATATCTTCTATTCTGCTGATTCTCCACCAGAGCTTTCTCCACCACCTGAAGAACCTCCTGATGAATTTCCTCCTTCATTAGATGATCCACCTGAAGAACTTCCTCCAGATTGCTCACCACTGCTTCCACTATTATTGCTACTTCCACTATTTCCACTTGAAGAATTTCCTGAAGAACTTCCTCCAGAACTACTATTATCACTTGTGTTATCTTTTTTATTACTTGAACTTGATGAAGAATTTGAATTTAATGCATCAGACTCTACCTGACTTTTATTATTCTTAGCAGCTTCCTTTGCATTCTGCTTTCTCTCTTCTCTCTCAGCATTTAAATTCTCAACCAACTTTTCTAGCTCAGCCTTCTTCTGCTCAGCTTCCTTCTTTATCTTTGAAGAACCATTCTTTAACTGAAGAATTTTCTCTATTTCCTTTAATGCCTTTTCATATTCCTCGTCTTTTTCATATTCTTCAACTCTTAACATTCTCATTGCCTGACCGTACATATCTCTGGCAACTTTGTTTTCACTATCGCCCTCTAAAACATCTGAAAACTTCTGCATCGCAGTCTTGTACTCATGCTTCTCTAAAGCTACCTGACCATCATTAAAAAGCTCAGAACCTTCATTAGACTTACACGCAGTCAAACTAAGTGCCATAACCATACTAAGTGCAATCAATTTTATTTTAAACTTCATAATATCCCTCCTACGTATTCAATATAATTTTAACATATCTTTACATATATAGAAAGATTAAGATTCCTAGCTAAAATTCTACAAGATACCTACATCTCCTACTCTCGATGTACGCAGCTTCAGAATTATAAAAAATTAGGGCTAATTGCAAACTTGCAACAAGCCCATTTTATTAGTCATAATCTTTTATGAATTTAGTGTATTGTATAGAGTAGTAAAATCAAAAACTTACCAAGAATAATGTAAATATATAGCATATGAGTTATATAGACAAAACTCTCTCGACAATCTGCAGACGCGTGTTTTAACTACAACAAAACTATTTTTTGCTCACGCGTCGAAGCCTGGAGAGAAGTTTGTCTATATCTCATATGCTTCGCATATTAAAGTAGGATTGGTAAGTTTTTGATTTTACTATTCTTCATTCACTAAACATAAAAGATTATTCTAAAAAGGGCTGTTGCAATTTACAACAGCCCTAAGTTTTATAATTCTAAAGCAAGTACATCTTCGAATGTTTGTCTTCTACATACTGGTGTTATTTCACCATTTTTTACGGCTATTACAGCTGGTTTCTGAATTTTGTTATAGTTTGAAGCCATTGAATATCCATAAGCTCCTGTTGATGTAGTGATTAGAATATCTCCACTCTCTATCTCAGATATCGCAACATTATTTATTAAGATATCTCCACTTTCGCAGCATTTTCCAGCAATAGTTACTTTATTGTCTGTATTTCCATTCATCTTATTAACGATACTACATTCATATCCTGCATGATATAGAGATGGTCTGATATTATCAGTCATACCTCCATCAACACTTACATATACCCTAACGTCTTTAATATCTTTTATTGAACCTATTGTGTATAGAGTACTTCCTGCATTTGCTATTACAGATCTACCTGGCTCTATAACAAGGTGTGGAACTTCCATACCTAACTCAGCACAAGTTTTTTCTGCTCTATCAATTATAGACTCACAGAAATCTTTTATAGCTCTTGGTTTATCTTCTTCAGTATAATAAACACCAACTCCACCACCTAAATCTACATCTGTTAACTCTATACCGTAGTTTTCTTTTATTTCCTTAACAAGTTTCATCATAACATCTACTTCATCAAGGAATGGCTCAAGCTCAAATATCTGAGAACCTATGTGTGCATGAAGTCCAACTAATTTAACTCTTTTGTACTCTTTTAATTTTTCTATTGCATTGTATAAATCTCCATTTACAAGTGCAAATCCGAATTTTGAATCTATCTGTCCTGTTTTTATATACTCATGAGTGTGAGCTTCTATACCTGGAGTTATTCTAAAGTATATTTCCTGTACTTTATCTTCTCTTTCGCAAATTTCTTCTAATAAATCTAATTCATAGAAGTTATCAACTACGAATTTTCCAACTCCGTATTCTACACCCATCTCAACTTCTTCTCTAGTTTTATTGTTTCCATGGAAGAATATGTTCTCCATTGGGAATCCTGATTTATGAGCTGTGTATAATTCTCCGCCAGATACTACATCAAGACACATCTTTTCTTCTTTTATAAGTCTGCACATATACCCTGGTAAAAATGCCTTACCTGCATATGCTACCCTATTTCCATTTTCTTCAGCTTTAAAATATTTTCTGTACTCTCTACAGTTATCTCTTATAAGCTGCTCATCAAATACATAAAGAGGTGTTTTGTATTCTTTTACCATATCTAGGCAATTTACACCACCAATATAAAGTTCGTCGTTTTTTATTTCCATACTCCCATGAAGTTTCATATCTTATTCCCTACTTTCTTTCAATTTCTCTTATACATTAAATTCTTCGCACATTTTCTGTATAGCTACTTCTTTGTCTGAAGTATTTATTGCGCAAGTTATTCTTATTTCTGATGTTGTTATTAATTTTACTCTTATGTTGTTTTCTTTGAATATTCTAAATACCTTTGAAGCAACACCTGAAGTATGTTTCATTCCAAGTCCTACTAGTGAGAATTTAGTTATTTCGTTGTCTACAGCTACATTTTCATCTGAAGTGTATTTTTTAGCTAATTCTATACATTCTTCAACTTCTTCTTTTGGTATAGTAAATGATACGTTTAATTTTCCATCTATTGGAGCTGTCTGGCTTATCATATCCACGCTTATAGATTTATTTGCTATATCTTCAAATAGAGCTGATACGTTGTCCATATCTAATTCTTTTATTGTTATTGAGCTATCTGCATCACTTGTTGCTATTCCTGTTATTACTTTATCTTCTAATTTCATGTTTTTTCCTCCTCTTATGTATGTTCCTTTTACTGTTCCACATGTACGTCCTACATATACTTCTACTCCATATTTCTGAGCAAGTTCTATACTTCTTGAATGCATAACTTTTGCGCCTAAGCTTGCAAGTTCTAGCATTTCTTCGTATTCTATTTCATCAAGTTTTTTAGCATCTGCATATGCTCTTGGATCTGTAAAGTACACTCCATCTACGTCTGTGTATATTTCACATTTTCCGTTTAATTTAACTGCTAATGCAACCGCTGAAGTATCAGATCCTCCTCTTCCTAGAGTAGTGATATCTCCTTCGTCATTAATTCCCTGGAATCCAGTAACTACTACTACATATCCCTCATCTAAACTTTCCTGTATTCTATCAACATTTATATCATCTATTAATGATTTTCCATGATTTCCACTAGTATGTATGTCTAACTGGTAAGCATTGTAGCTTATAGCTTTGCAGCCTAGAGCTTCTAAAGTTATGGCAAGCATTGAAGCTGATATCATTTCACCAGTTGATAAAAGAGCATCTAGTTCTCTTTTACAAGGTTTATCTGTTACTGATTTAGCCATATTTATATATCCATCAGTAGTTTTTCCCATAGCTGAAACTACTACTACTATGTTAGGATCAGTTTTCTTTCTTTCTATTATTCCCTCTGCTATTGCTCTGATTTTGTCAGTGTCGGCAACAGAGCTTCCACCGTATTTCTGTACAACTACACTCATTCTTTTACCTCCTAATGAATAATAAAAACCTTTTGCAAATTTCTATAATTTTGCCAAATATATCGCCCTTTACTTTATTTCTAATAAAAAAACGGTCCAAAGGAAACTTTGAACCGCTGTATTCATACAAAGTAACCTTGTAGCTCAACACTTATTAAAGCGACAGTCCTGCATATGTTATATACAGGCCCAGAAAGAATTACCGCCATATATTCTCTCTTCGGCTATATCCCCTTTCTCTAAATTCAACGTCTGCCAACTCCTCTAGATACTATTGAACAATAGCGCCTCTACCTTGGTTTATTATTCTGTTTTTTTGATAAGTATATTAAAACATATTATTTCCAATATTGCAACTTTTTTTCTGAAAATTTTAAAATTTATGTAAAAAATATTTATTACACCTTATTTTTTATTATTTTTTTATTTGATAGCGTTTTCTATTCTTTCACAGATTTTATCCGCTGTTTCTGTCTGGAATCCGAACATTTCTAATTCTATTCCATTTTCAGAAAGTATTTTTGAAATTTCGTCCATAAGTACTCCCATTTCTCCTACATATTTTATGCTGTCTATTGTCTGTCTAAGATTTGGATTACTTCCTATTTCTCCTCTCCAATCTCCAACACAAGTAAGGTCTACTCCACAAGATGGACTTCCATCTATACCTAATATTCCTATTATATTGTAGCCGTTGTTTATATATTCCTGTAGCTGCTGTAAGTATATTTCAAATTCGCATCTACATACGTTTCTAAAATGAGGTGTGTCAAACTGGTCTTTAACGTGTCCCCATCTCTTT
>UQCY01000108.1 GCA_900539645.1 uncultured Clostridium sp.
ACAAGTTTTCCACAGTTTTAAATTATTATAATTTCCTTAAGAATAAAAAAAGAGAAGTAACAAATTAACAGCGACAATGCAACTTGATTGCCTGGAGCGTTAATTGTTACTTCTCTTTTTTGCTATTTTACATCTACAATTCTTAATGCGTGAGATTCGCATGCTTCTACACATGCAGGTAATAGTCCAGCTTTTACTCTGTCATTACATCCATCGCATTTTACTAATTTTTCGTTTGTAAATTTAGGTATATCAAACGGACATACAAACGAACAAATCTGGCATCCTATACAATTTTCCTCATGAGTAATTACAAAACCTGTTTCTGGATCTACAAAAAGTGCACCATGAGAGCAGTTGTTAAGACAAGTTGGATCCTCGCAATGTCTACAAGCATCTGTAATAAGTCTAAAAGTATTTGTAACAGGATTTTCAATCCTTCTCATCTTTCTGCAGCTTAAACCGCCTTTATCCGAATGAACATTTGCACAAGCTGCATGACATTTGAAGCAACCATTACAAAGGTCCATATTATAAACAATCTTTTTCAAAAATAAAACCTCCCCCCAAAAAATTCTGTCACGAAAAAAATAATACGATTTAATTTTACACGAAAGAAAGAATGTTTTCAATTACATTTGAAGGATAGAGTTATACTGCGTAACTTTTAAAAAATATGGTATAATAAAACAATGAGACAAAATTTTAGACAAATGAACGATGGAAATTATTTGATAAAAAGAAAAAGAAAAAAGTAATTGATTTTAATAATAATTTGAAATGGAGGAATAAGATGGAAGTAGATAGAAAAAAACTTACGCCCATGATGAAACAGTATATGGAAACGAAAGATAGATATAAAGATTGTATACTATTTTACAGATTAGGCGACTTTTATGAAATGTTCTTTGACGATGCGATAGTCGCTTCAAAGACACTAGAAATAGCACTTACAGGAAAAGCTTGTGGATTAGAAGAAAGAGCTCCAATGTGTGGGGTACCTTTTCATTCTGCCAATTCATATATATCAAAATTAGTCGAAAACGGATACAAAGTTGCAATAGGTGAACAGCTAGAGGATCCAGCTAAAGCAAAAGGAATAGTAAAGAGAGATGTTATAAGGGTTATAACTCCGGGGACAGTTCTTGACGGATCACTTTTAGAAAACAAGAAAAACAACTACCTAATGTCTATATACAGAAACAAAAATATGATCGGGTTATCATATGTAGACATAAGTACAGGAGAATTAAATGCGACTTATCTAAACGAGGATAAAATAGTTGAAGAAATAGCAAAGGTAAATCCTTCTGAGATAATATTAAACGACCTTTCATTTATTGATAAGATAAGAGATATTGCAACAGTTGGAAATATATACATAAATGAAAGCTTTGACGATGATATGGAAGATGAGTCAATAATATTTGACTACTTCTCAAGTGAATACATAGAAACACTGGACTTAGATAACGACGGACTTATAAAGAAAAGTATAGCTATAATCCTAAACTATATATATTCTACTCAGAAGCAGATAACGTCTAATATGAGCTCTATAAACGTGTACAACTCATCAGAATATATGGTACTTGATATGTTCACAAGAACAAATCTTGAGCTTACACAGACTATAAGAGGTGGAAAGAAAAAGGGCTCACTTCTTCATGTATTAGACAGAACATCTACTGCAATGGGTGGTAGACTTCTTAGAAAATACGTAGAACAGCCACTTATAAACAAAGAAAAAATAGAGTACAGATTAAACATAATAGAAGAAATAAACGACAATTATATTCTAAAAGAAGACTTAATTGAAACACTAAAGAAAATTTACGATATAGAGAGAATCTGTGGGAAAATAGCATTTGAAAAAGTTACTCCTAAGGAATTAATCAACTTAAAACACTCTATAGAAAAATTACCTCTATTAAAAGATACAGTTGAAAACTCAAACTGTGTAATCCTAAAAGAGTACATAGATGGAATGGACACATTAGAGGATATTTATGAATTAATAGAGGATTCTATAAAAGAGGAGCCTGCGATTACAATAAAGGACGGAAATATAATAAAAACAGGCTATAACAAGGAGCTTGACGAGCTTAGAGATATTTCTAAAAACGGAGCAAATATAATAAAAGATATAGAAGCTAAGGAAAAAGAAAGAACTGGGGTTAAATCATTAAAAATAGGATTTAATAAAGTTTTTGGATATTATATAGAAATTACTAAAGCTAATTTATCTCAGGCAAATATTGATGAAAGTTATATAAGAAAGCAAACACTTAGCAATGCAGAGAGATTTATCACTCCAGAACTAAAAGAAATAGAAGAAAAAATTCTAAATGCTGAGGAAAAAATAAAAGCTATAGAATATGAAATCTTTACAGAAATTAGAAGTGCTGTTTATAAAAATATAAACAGAATACAGGAAGTTGCGCATATTGTAGCAAATGTAGACGTATATGCTGCACTTGCTGAAACAGCTTCACAAAATGGATACGTTAAACCAAATATAAACAACGAAAATAGATTAGAGATAAAAAATGGTAGACATCCAGTTGTAGAAAATATCGTCGGAATAGAAAACTTTGTTCCAAATGATACGTATTTAAAAACTGGAGAAAATACTATAAACATAATCACAGGTCCAAATATGTCAGGTAAATCTACATATATGCGACAAACTGCGATAATTGCACTTATGGCTCACATAGGCTCATTTGTCCCAGCAGAATATGCTGATATTCCAATAATGGATAGAATATTTACAAGAGTTGGAGCGAGCGACGACTTATCTCAGGGACAGTCTACATTTATGGTTGAGATGAATGAAGTTTCAATGATTTTAAAAAATGCTACAGACAAGAGTTTGGTTATACTTGATGAAATAGGACGTGGAACTAGTACTTACGACGGAATAAGTTTAGCTTGGTCTATAGTTGAGTACATTCAGAAAAATATAAAATGCAAGACATTATTTGCAACTCATTACCACGAATTAACTGATTTAGAAGATGAGTTTGACGAGGTTAAAAACTACTCTATAGGTGTAAAAGAAGATGGGAATGATGTAATATTTCTTAGAAAAATAATTCCTCAGGCAGCAGATAAAAGTTATGGTATATATGTTGCTAAGCTGGCAAAACTTCCAGATGAGGTTATAAACAGATCTTCTGAGATACTTTCTGATTTAGAAAAGAACCACGTAAGCAATATGAGTGTATTAAATGCATTATCTTCTGATAGAGAAAACAGTAAAATTGTACAAAATGTTGTACATATAAACGATAGAGTTGCTGAAAAATCAGCTTATGATAATGAAGATTTAAAACTAGAAATAGGCAATCTGAAAACAGAAAACAGTAGTTTAAAAAATTATAACGATAACTTAAACGATAAAAACAAAAAACTTGAAAGCTCAAATATAAAATTAAACGAAGCAAGAAAAGAATTAGAATTAAAAAATAATGAGATAAACAATAGAAATAAAGAACTTGAAGAAAAGATAGATTCGCTTTCTAAACAATTAAAAGAAAAACAGTCTAAAAAGAGCAAAAAAGTGGAATACAGTACTTCAGGAGTTCAGATTTCATTTGGAAGTATGGAAAAGAGTAAATTAGAGGAAGAGGTACTATCTCTAAATCTGATGAATATGACTCCACTTGATGCTATGAACAAAATATTCGAGCTTCAGAAAATAGCTCAGGAAGAAAGCTCAAAATAAATTGTTAGGAGGATTATTATGAAAAATAGAATAAACCTGCTAGACGAAATAACTATAAACAAAATTGCAGCTGGAGAAGTTGTTGAAAGACCATCATCTATAGTGAAGGAATTGGTTGAAAACTCAATAGATGCTGGTGCTGATAGGATAATAATTGAGGTTGAAAACGGTGGAAAGTCACTTATAAAAATAACAGACAACGGATGTGGAATTCCTTCAAGTGAGGTTAAAAAGTGCTTTTTAAGACATGCAACTAGTAAAATAGACAAAATAGACGACTTGTTTAATCTATTTACGCTTGGATTTAGAGGAGAGGCACTTGCTTCTATCTGTGCAGTGTCAAAGCTTGAAATGACTACAAAATTCGAGGATGAAGCTGTTGGAACAAAGATTACTCTAGTTGGAGGAAACATAGAAGCCAAAGAAGTCGTTGGTGCAAATACTGGAACATCTATTGTGATTAAAGACTTATTCTTTAACACTCCAGCGAGAAAAAAATTCCTAAAAACTGACCATGCTGAGCTTATGAATATCACAGATATTGTAAACAAGCTTGCGATAGGATATCCAAATGTAAAATTTAGATACCTTAATGCAGGAAAACTTATGGTCAACACTCCAGGAGATGGAAAACTAGTAAGCGCTGTTAGGAGCATATACAGTAGAGAAGTTGCTGAAAACTTAATCGAAATCAATTATGATTGTAGCCTTTTCAAAATAGATGGATATATAGGAAACAACAATATATACCGTTCTAACAGAAATCTACAGCATGTATATATAAATGGGAGATTTGTAAAAAGCAAGATAATTTACGATGCGATTGCAAATGCGTATAAATCTATAATTCCTATAAATAAGCACGCAGTTTGTTTCATAAACTTGCACCTTGATCCACAGAAGGTGGATGTAAACATACACCCAGGCAAGATTGAGGTTAAGTTTGAAAAGGAAAACGAGATAAAATTAGAAATAATGGAATATATTAGGGCAAAACTGCTTAAACAAAGCCTTATTGGTAAGTATGAAACATTTGATAGAGTTCCTAAGGATAGGGCAGTAAAACAAGACTTTAGCGGTAATGCATTTAAAAATCAGGATTTTGGAAATACTACGACTAATTTTAGTGAAACAAATACAAAACTTGACGATAAAAATATTAAACCGATAGACTTATCTGATGAGGTAGATGTAAATTCATTTATTAAGTTAGATGATTTTGAGGAGAAAAAGAAAAAAGAAATAAAAGATAAATCTAATGCAACAAAGAATAGTTCATTTAAAAACTATGATAATAAAACAAATAAAAGAGAAAGCTATTCTAGTGGGTTTAGTAGTTATAACAGCGATGTGGATAACTATAAAAACAACTACAGTAGTGCTGTAAAAATAGAGGATAATGATAAAATATCTGAAACTGAATCACAGATGGCATTCACAGCAGATGGTGCAATACTTGATTCAGAAAAGAGAGATGAAATAGAGAAAAAAGAAGCTGGATTTTCTCTTAAATATTATAAAGTTGTTGGAGTAGTATTTGATACATATATAGTACTTGAAAAGGGAGAATCTATGTATCTAATGGACCAGCACGCAGCACATGAGAGAGTTCTGTTTGAAAGATATATGAACGCATTCCACAAAAGAGAAGTACATATGCAGATGCTTTTAGATCCAATTGTGTTAGAGCTATCAAGCGTGGATATGCTACAGGTTGAAAAAAATATCGATGTGTTTAGAAATTTTGGATTTGAAGTAGAAATATTTGGGATGAATAATATCCTGATAAGAGGTGTACCTAACCTATTTGGAACTCCGCAATCAGAAAAATTCATCTTAGAATTGATAGACAACATAGATAAAATATCAAATAACTATGATTTAAAAGATGATAGATTTGCGATAATGGCTTGTAAATCGGCGATTAAAGCAAATGATAGAATTCAAAATATAGAAATAGAATCTCTATTTAGACAGCTTGAAAAATGTGAAAACCCATACACTTGCCCACATGGAAGACCTACAATGGTAGAAATTTCTAAAGTTGAAATAGAAAAGATGTTTAAAAGAATAATGTAGAAAATAAGAAGGGAGGGGTATTATGACAACACCACTAATAATCCTTACTGGACCTACTGCAGTTGGAAAGACAGATCTTTCAATACAGCTTGCAAAGGCAGTTGATGCAGAGATAGTATCTGCAGACTCAATGCAGATATACAAATATATGGACATAGGTAGTGCAAAAGTAACTGAAGAAGAAATGCAGGGAGTGAAGCACTATCTAGTAGATGAAATAGAGCCAGATATGCCTTTTTCTGTATCTGAATACAAAAGAATGGCAGAAGAATACATAGATGAAATTTCTAGTAGAGGGAAAAATGTAATAGTCACTGGAGGAACAGGACTTTACCTAAACTCTTTAATATACGATATGGACTTTGGAAAATCTGATGCAAATCAGGAACTAAGAGAAGAATTAAACAAAGAACTTGAAGAAAATGGACCTGCGTATATGTACGAAAAACTAGTTTCATTAGATAAAGAAGCTGCTGAAAGAATTCATCCAAACAACACAAAAAGAGTAATAAGAGCGATTGAAGTTGCTATGAGTGGAGAAAAGATGAATGACTTTT
>UQCY01000109.1 GCA_900539645.1 uncultured Clostridium sp.
TGAAAGGAGGTGATAACTATGAAAGAGTTTATTTGTATCTTATTAGAGATTACAATAATACCTATTTTAAACGGGTTATTAATTAATCTAATTTATGATAAAATAAAAACCACTCTTAAGTTTGGCGACTGGAAGAGTGGTCATAATACTCCTTCCGATAAGGAAGAATAGTTTTTATTACTGCATTTATTTCTATAAGCCACTTGACGTGGTTCTTTTCTATATTTATTATACCACATATTTTTAGTTTGTGGGCATAAAAAAAGAACATATCTTAATATGCCCTTAATAATCTAGTTAGCTGAGTTTAATAATCTCTCTAACTCTTCTTTCTGTGTCTGTGTTATTTTGCCTGCGCTATAATATTTGTCTATTGTAGCTTGCATATCTTTTTTACTAGAATAGTTTTCTGCTAATATTACTCTTTTAGCTAAGTTGTACCATATCATACTTCTCACTCCTTTTATTGCTTTTATCATATTCTCACCTCCCTTCAAGGTGTATTAAACCATTAAACTAGACATTTCCATTATTAACATGTCTTGTTCTGCGTTGACTTGTTCAAGTGCGTCAAGTCTTTCATGTATCGTTGGTGTGTGTGGAACCTCTGGTGGCTCTGGAACTGGTGTGTAATCAAATTCCAAAGTCTTTGTATCTACATTAACTCTATAACTTGTACACTCGCTAAATTCTGTCTTAAATTCGCCCCATTTTAATTCTATATAATCTACTTCACTTTTGTTGTATTTACTAAGTTCAGAGTAGATTCTCCAATCGTCCTCTGTAGTAGTTGGATTAACCCAACCTTCTGCTTCGCCTGTGTCTAAAATAACACGTCCGTCTACTTTTAAAAAGTAAATTCTTTTCCCTATGTATTTGTATCCTGCCATTTTATCACTCTCCCTATTTAATGTATATTGCATCTATAATCTGCAATTCTCTATCACCGTAATAATCGCCTTGAACATCATACCTAAGAACGATTTTGTCTTTTGTGAAAGATTTTACGAATACTCTATTAACATCATAGTATCCATCAAAATTTTGGCTATTATGATAAGCACTATCTATATAAAGTATTTTATTATCATCTCTTCTGCTCCAATCTCCACCACCTCTTTTAGGGGTAAATATTATTTTGTATTTTACAAAAACTCTAGTTGGTGTGAAGTCAACATGTCTTGTATATGTTAAATCTTTGTAAGCACTATCTCCACTACCTGCTGTGGGTCCTACTTTACTATTTATACTTACAATAGCGACTTCTTTTAAATTATTTGTTATAGCATTTTGTATAGCAGTAGGTAATTCGTTATAATTGTTTATTTGTTTTCCGCCAATACTTTTTAATTTTTCATTTATTTTAGTTTTTATTGTTTTAACATTATCTACTAGTAATTTACTTTTGTCTATTATTTCTTTTAACATTAAATCACCCCATAAATATAAGTTGTTTTATAGTTGCTCCATATGGAGGGTCAAACCCTGTTTGTTTTTTGTATCTTTCATCAGCAAATACAAAACTATTTTGAGTTAACGAGTGTATTTTACTGTTACTATCTGAACATTCTATCCAGTCCATTTCACTTCTGCCAGTTAAATCCTGACTTCCCCAAAAAAATAAAACCATTACCTTTTTAGGTTTGAATGAAAGTTCATTGAAAGTTATTGTTTGTGGTATTTTATCTATCCAAATTCTTAAGTTTTTTATCTCAGCTATTTTTAAATATTGATTTTCAACAACTTCTATTTTGTCAGGTATATCTGCCAAACTTTCAGCTCGTTCTCCTCCTAATTTAACTAACTTATTATCTATATTATTTGCAACTGTTTTTAAGTTGTCTTTCTGTGTGTTTGTATTGTTTATAGTGTCTGTTAAAGACATTTAATCACCTCTATTCAATAGCTATCCATTCTTTGATATATACATATATTAAGCTTGCTGAACTTTCATATGATACTGTTACAATATTGTTTGCTTTTAATTCTGCTTTGAAAAGTCCGTAGTTATTAGAAAATGTTTGTTGTTGTCCTTCATTCGTATCTAATATAAAATGATTTTCTTTTAAATCCTGCCCCGACATATCATAGCATTGACATTTAACTAATACTCTAGAAGCTTTAAAAGCTAAATTCATTTTTATATCATATTTATTTCTAACACCGCTCAAATCATCAAATTTTATATTTAGTTTGCCCATAGCTACTTTCTTATAATTTCCTAACATCTTATCAATCCGTTCAGGTACGTCGCTTATAGTATTAGCAATTGTCCCCCCCCCGAAAGAATTTTGTCATTTATTTTCTGTTTTGCAAGTTTTAAATCATTTTTATATTTGTTTGTATTGTCTATTGTACTTTTTAAATCTTTCATATTATCTCCTATTCTATAGCGATAATTTGATAAATATAAGCACCTGAATATCCACCACTATTATAATAGTGAATTCTAATAGTCCCGTTTTTTAAATCCTCTAAATACATTTTATCATTCAAACGATTTATATATATACATGTTTCTTCAGATATATTTTTTGTAGAATCTAATACTGCATTATAAGTTTCAGTACCAACAAATACAAAAATTTGATTAGGAATAAAAGAAATATTTAATTTTATATCTGTAGTAGACCATTCACCTTCTGGAACAAAGTTTGGTTTTTTATTTTCAAAATTTAATATCGCTATCTTTTTATAATTCTTACTCAACATACTTTTAATATTATCAGGTATCTCACTTAAACTTTTAGAAGTTGAACCCCCCCCCGTACTACAGTTTCATTTATTCGTTGTTTAGCTAACTTTACTTTATTTTTTAAATTCTCTGTCTGTGCTATTGTAGTTTTTAAATCTGCCATTTTATCCCTCCTACACTGGATTACCTATTTCAGTTTCTAACTCTGTATTAATTCCTGCAAGTCTTGTTGTTTGTCCTGTTACCTCAGTTTCTAAAGCTTTTACCCTAGTTACTAACGCTTCTATTGCTTGTTGCACGTTTGTAGCTCCTAACTGTGTCGTTGTGTCTGTGTAGCTTGTTCCACTTGCTGTTGTTTCTATAGAATCCATATCAGTTTTTAATTCGTCCAATACAACATCTAGTGTTGTTCCTGTAAAATGATTCTGTTTATCTGTAATTCTAACTTTAGTATCGACAAGTTCCATTCCGTTTACATTGTCTTCAATTTGCTTTATTTTGGCTCTATCTTCTTTTATAGCATTATCTGTTGCTAGATTATCCGCATTGAAGTCCGCCATCCTAACATAATCACTACCAACGTACTGATTAAGTCCTATTGTACTTGTTTTTGTTGCCATTTATTCAGCCTCCTTTATACATAAATTTCAAGGTCATCAAATTTAATCCACATATCATCCCAATCTTTCCAACTGTTTTTATAATTATCAAACATCTGCCACTCAAGAAACTCAGCCATATATCCTTGCCAATATCTTTCAAACTCATGCCATGTAAGATTAAGCTCTTCCCACTTATCCCAAGTCTTATGATATCTTGTACACTCATCCCATGTCATATATGTAAATATCAGTTCATATGTAAGGTGTGCTGGCTTCATTCTCTCAAGAGCATCTTTTAAAGAAGGTAATGATTCTGGCTCTCCACGCACTCCAACAAACTTTATTGTAAATTTGTATTCTTCATTCTGCTCTGTTACCTCACAAGCTCCTCCACTGTATCCCTCAGCTAGAGATTGAATAGTTTTGACTGTAACAGTATCTCTATTTTGAAGTGCGTTTAATATATTCTGTCTTCTAATTCTATCCTTCAAATGTGGAGATACAGGCAACCCTGCAAACTCCTCCCACATATCAAGTCCCCATGTAGCACTCTTTATAAAAAACTGATTTAAAAGATCCTGATAATCCATTTTATCTTTATGACACTCTTCACTTAAAATCTCCTGAATAACTGAGAAAATTTTAGACTTAGAATAAAAATACTGATACTGTTCAATAAGATTCATCTACATCTCCTCCAATGTAAAAGTTTTAAGATTAGCTACCTCATTATCCTTAATAGCCACATTAGTAGTCGCACTATTAAGAGTGATATTGCTAACATCACTCACACTTTCATTAGCTGCTATAATCGAATAAATTTTACTATAAGTAACCTCAGTAACAGCAGTTTGAAGATACTCCCTAATAGACTCCTCAAGCTCTCTTTTTATAATAGATATATCAATATCTTTACTAACTTTCTCAATTCGTGCTGCTATAGTTATATCTTTCAGTTTTGTGGTTTCAATTGTTACAGTTGCACCTATAGGACGGACACTCTCAATATATACCCTTGCTTTTTCTAGTATCTCTGAGCTTACTGGAACATTACCTCTACCAGATACACTCACCTTAACAGTACCAGGACCTGCCCATAGCGGAGTAACCTTTGCACCATACACTCCATCAACTTCAAGAGCCCACTGTCTATAATGCTCAGCATTCCCACTTGTAGCATTGTTCCTCTGAGTTAAGAAAAATCTCTCTCTCAGTTCATCATCAGTTTCTACACCTACACCATTATCAAAGCCTTCTACGACAGTAGCTTTAGTTATACCAACATCTTCAAGATTTTTAGTAATCTCAAAATCAGTTTGAAGGTATAGGTTATACTCACTTCCAACACTTGATGCTACTACAACAGTAGTATTATCTACAGAGGTGATATCCTTTGGCTCTAGTACATGATACTCTAACCCATTAATATTCAATACAAATCCCGTATCTAATCTAACTGTTTCCTTACTTATCTCAAACTTTACTTTACCAGTACTGTAAGTACCTTCTTTTCTATAAACAGCAAACTCATTCACTCTCTTATCAAGTAGCTCACCATTAGCGGTTATTATAAAAACCTTATTAAAAATATCCTCTAGTGATATAGAGAGTTTAGATCTTTCAGCAGCATACGCACCAAATATATTATTAATCTGTGCACCTTCATTAGTATTGAGTCCAGTAGCTTTTATTCTGTTATCATTTAAAATCCTAGCTTTTATCTCTTCTTCTGTTTCATAGTTATACAATAAACTTCAGCTCCTTTCCTCCATATACTGTTGTAACATATATATCTAAATACACTGTACTTCCTTTAAAATCTATGCTTCTAACATCTACATCTAGTATGTATCTATTTATCATCAATGCCTCTGTAATATATCTCTTAGCTTCCGACTGTGTAAGCTCTCTTGAATACTTCTGACCAATTAGAGCATACATCTCAGAGCCATAATTCCAAGAGTATATCTCATGCACATATCTATCTGTTTTAAGAGCAAAATAGCACCATACTTCAATAGCATCATTGCCAGTAACTATTTGCATATCTCCATTTTTTACAATGTAACAATCTTTATCAAAATCCCAAGCATATTCAGTTGCAAGAGGTAGATTAATCTCAAAGTCATCATCAACTATTTCCACTTCATTTATAAAATCCTCAAGCATATTACATCACCTTGTCCACTAAAATATATTTATCTATTTCCTTACTGTAAATAATTAATACAGTATCACCATTTTCAACCCTTCTCTGTACACAGTTACAATTTTCCCGTGAACACTTATGGTCAAATAGTTCTAAAAATTTCCGTGTCTTTAAAAAGTATTCACCTTTTACCTCAATATCAGAAAACTTTATTTTTAGAGGAGATTTAGATATTACTTCGCCAAGAAAAACCTCTTGCACATTGTAGTGAGCACCTTGCTCTCTCATTAATTTAATAAATTCGTTTGTTCTATCCATCATCTCACCTCCTACAATACCCTTCTAGCAACAGTTACTTTTCTACCACATTTAGTTATCTTAACCACATCACCGCTCTGTGGTGCATGGATATATTCGTTATTACCTATGTATAATGCAACATGATGTATTGGACTACCAAAGAATAATAAATCTCCTGGCTGATATGGTGCTGATACTTTTTTACCTACAGTTGCCTGCTCTTTTGATGTTCTTGGAAGGCTAATTCCAACAGACTTATAACAATACTGAACAAGACCACTACAATCAAATCTAGCTGGACCAGTTGCACCCCATTTATATGGTTTTCCTAGATGTTTTCTTGCCTCAGCTATTACAGCCCCAGCTTTACCACTAACATTAGATACAAATTCCGCTTTACCTGGAGGACCTATTACTGCATAACCTTTCCTTCTACCATTCTTATTTGCCTCAGCTACACTTGTAGCCAACAAGTCAAATCTATATGTACCATCTGGAAGAATCTGAATCCGTCCTCCATGGTCATTCTTTCTATAAACTTGACCATCACAATTAGTTCCAGTACCTAATACTTGTATATTAGATTG
>UQCY01000110.1 GCA_900539645.1 uncultured Clostridium sp.
GTACACAAGTTTTCCACAGTTTTAAATTATTATAATTTCCTTAAGAATAAAAAAACAGGACATCCCTCTTACTAGATGTCCTGCTTTCATAATTTTATCTTTTATAATTTTATAAGGTTGGTTAACTTTTATGATATTGGCGATATCATTTTACTACATTACTTTTAATTTAAATTATTTACACTTCTTTTTGGAATTTATCTTTTTCTAAATTACTACTAAATCAATCACTAACTATTTATTATTTTACTAGTCTACTTGTTCCTAGCCTGTCTGCTCCAGCTTTTATAAATTCTTCTGCATCTTCAAAAGATTTTATTCCACCTGCAGCTTTTATTTTCAAATCAGATCCACAATATTTTTTCATTAATTTTATATCTTCTATTGTAGCTCCTCCAGTTGAGAAACCAGTAGATGTTTTTATGTATTCTGCATCTGATTTTGTAACTACTTCACACATTTTTATTTTTTCTTCTTCTGTTAG
This sequence comes from uncultured Clostridium sp., assembly GCA_900539645.1. GTDB lineage: Bacteria > Bacillota > Clostridia > Peptostreptococcales > Peptostreptococcaceae > Peptacetobacter. Next base: position 485 of record UQCY01000110.1, read on the forward strand.
AAGGCAAATTTCTATTATTACTTTTAATAATTTTCCATGACAAGCTGCTTTTATTTCGTTTATTTCTTTTAACACCTCGTCATATTTTCCTTCTTTAACTAGACCTATGTTTATTACCATATCTATTTCATCAGCACCGTTTTTAACAGCATCTTCAGTTTCGAATACTTTTACAGCTGTAGTCATATTTCCATTAGGGAACCCTATTACTGTACATATTGGTAATTTACCTTCTGTATATTCTTTAGCTGCTTTTACAAAGTATGGAGGTATGCATACAGAAGCTGCATTTTTATCCATTCCCTGATCACATAGCTCTTTTATCTGCTCCCATGTTGATGTCTGTTTTAATAGAGTGTGGTCTACTATGTTTATTATTTTGCTCTGTTCCATCGTTTTTCTCCTTTTTATATTATCTTTAGATTTTTCCTCTAACCTCTAAAGATTGTCTAATACTGAGTATCCTATAGTGTTTTCAGGCATATCTACATCAAAGTTGTCTGCAATAGTAGCACCTATTACAGCAAATGTACTTGCATCGTCCATTTTTCCACCTTTTTCGAACGCTGGTGAATAAGATATAAATGGAACTCTTTCTCTTGTATGGTCAGTACCTTTAAATGTAGGGTCATTACCATGGTCTGCTGTTACTATAAGTAAGTCATTTTCATTTAGATGATTTAAAAGTTCTCCTAACTTTTCATCAAATCTTTCTATCTCTTCACTATATCCTTTTGGATTTCTTCTATGTCCCCATAATGCATCGAAATCAACTAGATTTACGAAGCAAAGTCCATTGAAATCTCTGTCTGCTATTTCTATAGTCTGTTCCATTCCCTGAACAGATGATTTTGAACGATTTGATTCAGTTATTCCTTCTCCATCAAATATGTCATTTATTTTACCAACAGATATTACATCATATCCGTTGTCTTTTAACTGATTTAAAACTGTTTTTCCAAATGGTTTTAGCGCATAGTCATGTCTGTTTGAAGTTCTTTTAAATTCTCCTTTTTTCATACCTGTGTATGGTCTAGCTATTACTCTACCAACTTTCCATTCATCTTTTAGTGTAAGTTCTCTAGCTATTTCACAGTATTTGTAGAGATTTTCAAGTCCCATTGTTTCTTCATTACCACATATCTGTAATACAGAGTCTGCTGAAGTGTAGACAATTAGATGACCTTTTTCTATTTCTTCTTCACCTAGTTCTTCTATTATCGCTGTTCCACTTGCACTTTTGTTACCAATTATTTTTCTACCACATCTTTTTTCAAGCTCTTCTATAAGTTCATCTGGGAACCCTGTATCTGTGAATGTCTTAAATGGTTTTTCAACATTTAATCCCATCATTTCCCAATGTCCTGTCATAGTGTCTTTACCTACACTAGTTTCATTTAGAGCCATGTATTTTCCAATTGGATTTTCTACTGGAGTTAGTCCTTTTAATTCTTTAAGATTGGCGATTCCCAGTTTATGAAGATTAGGCATATTTGTTCCTTCATGTTCAACTATATGACCTAGAGTATCTGCTCCACTATCTCCATATTTAGCTGCATCTGCCATTTCTCCTATTCCAAGTGAATCTACTACGACGACAAATATACGTTTATATTTACTCATTTTATATTCACCCCTTTTATATTTATTGCTTTTATGATTTTGTTTACTACTATTATAGTTTATTTTTCATCCAATTAGAATATCATTATAAATCCTACTGTCATTGCACTTAGTAAACTTACTGCAACCCCACCTATCATAGCTCTGAAAACTAATCTAGCTAGTGTGCTTTTTTTTTCTGGGCAAAGTATACCTATACCAGATACACATATACCTAAGCTTGAGAAGTTAGCAAATCCACAAAGTGATATTGTAGCCATTATTGCAGTTCTTGGATCCATACTTGATATTATTTTTCCTAACTGTTCAAATGCTACGAATTCGTTTATTACAAGTTTGCTTCCTAAAAGATTTCCTTCTAATAGTATTTCTGATGGATCTAATCCCATAAGTGCTCCAAATGGTGCAAATACATAAGAGAAAATCTGCTCTAAACTTATTCCAAATACGCCTAAGCCTTTATTTATTAATGCAACTAATGCAACCATTGCTATTAGAGATGCTCCCATTGATAATGCCATCTGCATACCTGTTACTGCACCTTCAGAAACAGCTTCTATTACGTTTGCATTGTTACCTTTGTTATCCATTTTTATATCCCCAACTTCGTGAACTTCTTCTGTCTGAGGGAATATTATTTTTGAAACCATTATACTTCCTATTGGAACTAGTGCACTCGCTATTAATAGATATTCCATTGGAATTCCAAGTGCTGTATATCCACCTAATATTGAAACTGACATACTTCCCATTCCAGATACTAGTACGACCATGATTTCACTGTCTGTCATTTTATTCAAATACTTACTTATTAATATTGGACTGTCTGTCTGACCTAAGAACATATTGGCAACTGCTACGAAACTTTCAACTTCTGAGCTTCCCATTATCCATCCAACTGCTTTTCCTATCCATTTAACTACAAAGTTAAGTACACCTATGTAGTAAAGTAAACTTACAAGCGCTGATAAGAAAACTATGTTTCCTAGTACCTGTATAGCAAATATCATACCTGTTGGTGCTGTGCTATCTGCTAATGAACCAAATACAAAAGATAATCCATTTGAACCACAGTTTATAACACCAGTTACAGCATCAGATATTTTTGAAACTACCATTCTACCTGCTGGAACTTTTACAAGTATTAAAGCTATGATAAACTGAGCTATCATACCTTTTAAAAGCATTTTGAATGATACGTCTTTTCTTTTCCAAGATATTAACCAAAGTATTCCTATTACTACTACGATTCCCAGTAAATTTAATATTGCTTTCATCCGTTTTTTCTCCTCTATTTACTGAAAATCAGCCTATTTATTTTTTTCTTTATCTTCTTTTATTAGTATACGAAGTGCTTCTACACCAACTTTTATAGCACTTTCTGTATCGTGTACTATTGGGTTTTCTAATCCAGCTGCATTTCTTTCCTGGTTTCCTACAACTAAGAAGTTAGATCCGCAACGAACACCTAAATGACTTGCAACTACAAATAATGCAGCTGATTCCATTTCTGAAGCTTTACATCCTAATCTTTTCCAAGCTTCCCATTTATTTAAAAGTTCATAACTAACTGGCATTCTTTCTGGTTCATGCTGTCCGTAGAATGCATCTTTACACTGAACAACTCCTGCATGGTATGTATATCCTAATTTTTTAGCTGCTGCAACTAAAGCATTAGTTACTTCTAAGTCAGCAACTGCTGGGAATTCTATTGGAGCGTATTCTCTTGAAGTACCTTCCATTCTTATAGCACCAGTAGCTACTACTATATCTCCACCTTTTACATCTATATCTATTCCACCGCAAGTACCAACTCTTACAAATGTATCTGCACCGCAAAGTCTAAGTTCTTCCATTGCTATTGATGCTGATGGACCACCTATACCTGTTGATGTAACACTTACTTTTTCTCCATCAAGGTATCCTGTATATGTAACATATTCTCTACTATCTGCAACTAATACTGCATTGTCAAAGTGTTTTGCTATTTTTTCACATCTTTTAGGATCTCCTGGAAGTATAACATAACGTCCAACATCCCCTGGTCTTATCTGTAAATGATACTGTAATCCTACTTCTCCTGAATAATTCTGCATAATTGTTCTCTCCTTTTCATTATGAATTTTATTTTATTTGTCTTTTTATAATTACTTTCTTTGAGTTATTTTTATCCTTTATCAATTATTTGTATAATTATTTGTCTTTTTATATAACTCTCTGTCTTTAGTTGTATAATATCACATACTTGTCTAGTCTGCAATACGTTTTCTGTAATTTTTTATCAAATTTTTATCAAAATATAACCTTTTCCTACTATTTTTGTGCATATTTTATACTTTTTAGCTATTTTGCAATTAGACAAGTGGTATACTTGTCTAATTTTTATAATATAATTCTATTCTTACTATTTCATGCAACTTTCTTATCTATTGACAATACACAGTTTCGAACTTATAATACAACTTGTATAATCTAATGGATAGGGGGAGGAAAATGATACCAGAGATTTCATCTGAGAAACAAAAAAAATTAAAACATGTAAAAGTTTACGATCAATTATTTAAGAAAATACAGGATGGTGTTTATCCTCCTGGATCAAAACTTCCATCAGAGCCAAATCTAGCTGAACAGATGGGCGTTAGTAGGATGACACTTAGAAGAGCTCTTGCACTCTTACAAGAGGACGGACTTATTTCTAATATTCAGGGTAAAGGAAATTATATCAAAGAGCTTCACACTATAAGCAAGAATTTTGGAATGGAAAAGCTTCAGCATCCTTTTTACGCTTGCTGTGATGAAGATATAGATGATTTAGAAATAGAGTTTAGAATAGAGCCCGCAACCGATGCAATATCTAAAAATCTTGAGAGAAAAACTGCAGCAGTTGTTATATCTGATAGATGGTATAAATTTGATGGTGTTACTAAAGGGTACTCGCTTAGTTTTATACCTATAGAGGCTATTTCTGAATACGATGTAGATTTAAATGATATAGATAGTTTAAAAGATTTTATGGAAAATAGAGTTTATTCTATTGTTTCTAAGAGTAACTGCGAATTTAGCTTTACCACTACTGGAAACTTCACAGCTATAAAATATGAACTTTCACATGATGAGATGTTCATATTAATATTAGAAACACTTTACAACAGCAACGGAAATGTAATAATTTCCACTAAACACTACATTCCACTTACAATGTTTAGAATGCATTTAAATGTAATAAATAAGTTAAACGAATAAAAAAAAGAGCTAAATTTCCTCTTTTGGTATCTACCATTTTGAGGACAATTGAGCTCTTTTTCTTTTTTATATTTAGTTTTTAATATTCTACATCAATTAAATCCATTTCTTTATCACTTATTTTTTCTAATAATAATTTTATTCCGCTACTAATTATATGTAATACAAGCACTATAACTATCCCGATAAATAGTCCTATAAATCTATTTACCATTGCAGTTTCTGCATTAAATATTATTAGAGATGCATTTATTGACGATATAAAATTTATAAACTGTTTATACTTGTATTCATCTACAAAGAATCCAACATATCCAAGTATCATAACTAGTACAGCTGCATACTCAACAGGGAATATATATCCAAATACTATCGAGAAGAAGAATATTCCACAAACTGTAGCTGTAGTTCTGTATTTTATTCTATCAACCATATCACTTGTATCTATCTGAGTTAAAGACATTACAACTATGCTAATCCATAGTGGTTTTGCAGAGTTCATAAGTGCAGCTATAAGTATAGCTAATGATACTCCTACTGCCATTCTTACAGATACGTCTACATATTTCATACCTTCTTTTATCTGCTCTTTTAAAGTTCTTCCTTCTTCACCGTAGCCTCTTTTTTTCCATTCAATATATGTAACTAAAACTGTTATAACTGTTGCTATTAATATCCCAACCATTCTTTTAGGAAATAAATCAATTGATACCGGAACAGACTGGCAGAATAAAAGTGGTAATAAAAATACCATATTCATCTTGTATGGTGCTGGTTCTGTTGTAACTATCATCGTTATAAATATATATATAATATTAAGCGGTAATGCAAGCCAAGGAGATATTACCCCAATCTGAGCAACTATCCCAGATCCTATAAATAATGTAGCTATCATAATAAGCATATCGTAAAGTTTTATACCTGTATTCATCTTAGGGAACATCATTATTCCCACATATATTGCAACTC
>UQCY01000111.1 GCA_900539645.1 uncultured Clostridium sp.
ACGGCACGCTCCGTGGTGTGAGAGGGGCTACAAGTTAGCCCCTACTTGATATTTTTTTGAAAAACTCTCTCTTTTAAGTTTTAATTAAGCTAACGAGAATATAATAAAACCATAGAAAAGATAAAGACAAAAAAACTAATGTTTATCGATAAAACAAAACTAAAAAGAATGGAGTGGAAAAATATGAAACTAAAAAATAAAGGAATAGGGCTAATAGTAGTAGTTGCGGTAATAAGTTCAATATTAGGGAGCTCACTTACATTATTCGCACTAAAAGATAAAATAGCAAGCAGTTCACAGTCATCAAACATAGTAGTTAGTGAAGGATCAAAGAGCCAGAACGTATACCAGGCAGTTGCTAAAAAGGCTACACCATCAGTAGTTGGTATAACAACAACTAGTGTAAGTCAGGACAATATGTTTGCAATACCACAGGAAACACAGGGTGTTGGTACTGGTATAATCGTTGACTCAAATGGATACATATTAACAAACTCACACGTTGTATCTGATGGAGATGCAACAAGTGTAAATGTACTATTTAGTGATGGTTCAGACATAGAGGGTAAGGTTATATGGTATGACTCACAGATGGACTTAGCTATGGTTAAAGTTGATAAAACAGGACTTACTGCAGCAGATTTAGGAGATAGTGACGAGGTAGAAGTTGGAGATATATCAATAGCAATAGGTAATCCACTTGGATTAGATCTTCAGAAGAGTGTTACTCAGGGTATAATAAGTGGACTTGACAGAACAATAAGCACAGACCAGTCAACAAATATGACAGGATTAATCCAGACAGATGCAAGTATAAACTCTGGTAATAGTGGTGGACCATTATTAAACGAAAAAGGTGAAGTAATAGGTATAAACACAGCCAAAGCATCTCAGGGTGAAGGTTTAGGATTTGCAATTCCAATAAACACAGCTAAAAATATAATAACTGAAGTTATAAAAGATGGTAACTACGAAAAAGTTACTCTAGGTATAAAAGGAACAGACTTAGAAACATATGAACAGGCTGTTGGACAGGATTTAACAGGAGATAGTGGTGTATATGTAGCAGAAGTTACTTCAGGATCTGCAGCTGAAAAAGCTAAAATGGCAGCAGGAGATATAATAATAAAATTAGGCGACACTGAAATAACTAGTATGAACGACTTAAACAAAGCTCTATACAACTACAGCAGAGGAGATAAAGCTGAAATAACAGTTTTAAGAAATGGAAAAGAACAGAAATTAACAGTTACATTCTCTAAATAGTTAACAAAAAATATCTTTAAAATGAAATAAATTATTTGAAAAATGAAAACAACTGATTAAATACGAAATCCTTTTTTTAAAATATATATAACTCTAAAAAGGCTACATAAAAATACGACCACAAAACCTAAATATTATGTAGCCTAAAAATACTGTAATGTACAAATGCATTACAGTATTTTTTTGTCTTTGAAAATTGTAAAAAATATAAATAGTATAAAAAGTAAGAAGCATAAAATATAGAAAGTGAGTATTTTCAATACTTGTATGAGAAAAAAAACAAGAAAACGATATCTTTTTGTTATTAATAAAATAATAACAATATTATATTGGTATTGCAGGTTTGTCAAATATTATAGACTTTAAAAATCTCATATGATAATATTCAGATATAAGGTTATTGTTTTAGATAAGCGCAATTGATTTGCAATTATTATTTTATTTTTAAAGATAAATATTTTAGTGATGATTATATTTATCTTTTTCTTTTGTCCAAAAGAGTTAAATAATTGTCAATGAAAGTTGCTATATAGAATATTAAAAATAGGAGATGCGTTTAATGAAACCATTAGTTATAAACTTTCAGAAATGCAGCATACACGATGGACCAGGAATAAGAAGTACAGTATTCTTCAAAGGATGTCCACTAGAATGTGTATGGTGTCATAACCCAGAAAGTCAAGCATATACAAAAGAAGTACTATACAACCGGGAAAGATGTGGAGCTTGTGGTAAATGTAAAGAAATATGCCCACACGATGCAATCTACATGAAAGAAGGATGTGTAGGATTAAATAAAGATAAATGTGAACTATGTGCAACTTGTTTAGATTATTGCATAAACAACGCTAGAGAAATCGTTGGAGATGAGTACACAGTAAAAGAATTATTAAAACTTATAGAAAAAGATAGAATGTTCTATGAAGAATCTGGCGGAGGAGTTACTTTATCAGGTGGTGAAGTAATGGTTCAGGATATGGACTTTATCTGTGAATTAGCTAGAGGATGTAGAAACAAAGGTATAGATGTAGCAATAGATACTTGCGGATATGCACCTACAGAACACTACGAAAAAATACTACCATATGCTAATAGATTTTTATTCGATATTAAGTTAGTAGATGAAGATAAACACAAGAAATTTACAGGAAAATCAAATGATTTAATACTTAAAAACTTAAAATTCCTAAACGATAATGGAGCTTATATAAACATAAGAATACCATTAATCGGTGGAGTAAATGTTGATGATGACAACGAAGAGGTAATGAAAATGATAGAGCTTTTAAAACCTCTAAACATAAAAGCTGTAAACTTACTACCTTATCACGATATAGGAAAACACAAATACACTAAACTAGATAAGGAATATGAAGGTAATGATTTCACTAAACCTTCAGATGAAAAAATGAATGAAATCAAAATGATTTTTGAAAACAATAATTTCCAAAATGTAAAAATAGGAGGATAATGTCATGGGAAGAGGAACTTTTGCAAGAACTAAAAAATTAAGAGAAGCAAGTGTAACAACTAAACCGCACATATCAATAGAAAGAGCGGTACTATTTACAGAAGCGTACAAAAAATGGGAAGGTAGCGTTGAAATGCCAGTGTTAAGAGCTTTATCTTTCAAATACTTCATGGAAAATAGAACTCTTTGTATAAACGATGGTGAATTAATAGTTGGGGAAAAAGGTGATTCAGCTCAGGCAGCTCCTACATACCCAGAAATATGCTGTCATACAATAGAAGATATGAACGTAATGAATGACAGAGATATAGTTGACTTCTCAGTTACTGAAGAAGACAAGAGAATACAGGAAGAAATAATAATACCTTTCTGGGAAAAAAGACAGACTAGAAGAAAAATAGTTAACGCTATGGCTCCAGAATGGAAAAACGCTTATGAAGCTGGTATGTTCACAGAATTCATGGAACAGAGAGCTCCAGGACACACTGTTTGTGGTGACATAATATACAGAAAAGGTTTCGCAGATCTTAAAAAAGATATAGAAAAAGAAATAGCTAACTTAGACTTCTTAAACGATAAAGAAGCATACGATAAAAAAGCTGACTTAGAAGCTATGGCAATATCTTGTGACGCAATGATAATATTCGGTAAAAGATATGCAGAATTAGCTAGAAAAATGGCAGCTGAAACAACTGACGAACAGAGAAAGAAAGACTTATTATTAATAGCTGAAAACTGTGACGTTGTACCAGAACACGCTCCAAAAACATTCCATCAGGCAATACAGATGTATTGGTTCGTACATGTTGGTATAACTACAGAACTTAACACTTGGGATGCATTCTCTCCAGGTAGATTAGACCAGCATTTAAATCCATTCTATGAAAAAGATGTAGAAGAAGGAAGATTAACAAGAGAAGGTGCTCAGGAATTACTAGAATGTATGTGGGTTAAATTCAACAACCAGCCAGCGCCTCCAAAAGTTGGTATAACATTAAAAGAAAGTGGAACTTACACTGACTTCGTTAACATTAACACTGGTGGTATAAGACCAGATGGACAGGACGGGGTAAATGAAGTAAGTTACATAATATTAGACGTTATGGACGAAATGAAATTAGTTCAGCCAAGTTCAAACGTTCAGATAAGTAGAAAAACTCCTCAGAAATTCTTAAAAAGAGCTTGTGAAATATCAAGAAAAGGATGGGGACAGCCAGCATTCTACAATACAGAAGCTATAATACAGGAACTTCTTAACGCTGGAAAAACTATAGAAGATGCTAGACTTGGTGGTACAAGTGGATGTGTTGAAACAGGATGCTTTGGTAAAGAAGCTTACGTTTTAACTGGATACATGAACTTACCAAAAATATTAGAATTAACATTAAACAACGGATTTGATAAATACACTGGAAAACAGGTTGGTATAGAAACTGGAGATCCAAGAGATTTCAAAACTTACGAAGAATTATTCGAAGCTTACAAAAAACAGTTACACTACATGGTAGATGTAAAAGTTAGAGGTAATGCTATAATAGAAAGAATATGTGCTGAACACATGCCTTGCCCATTAATGTCTTCAATAGTTGATGACTGTATAGCAAAAGGTAAAGACTACCAGAGAGGTGGAGCTAGATACAATACTAGATACATCCAGGGTGTTGGTATAGGTACAATAACTGACAGTTTAGCTGCTATAAAATACAATGTATTCGACAATGAAAAATTCAGCATGGATACATTATTAAAAGCTATGGAAGCTAACTTTGAAGGATATGAAGCAGAACTTAACATGGTTAAAAACAAAACTCCAAAATACGGAAACGATGACGATTACGCAGATGATATAATGAAAGAAGTATTCAACTTATATCACGATGAAGTAACTGGTAGACCAACAGTAAATGGTGGACACTACAGAGTAGACATGCTTCCAACAACTTGCCACGTATACTTCGGTGAAGTTATGGGTGCTAGTCCAAACGGAAGACTTGCTGAAAAACCAGTTTCTGAAGGTATATCACCAGAAAAAGGTGGAGATACTAACGGACCTACAGCTGTTATAAAATCTTGTGCTAAAATGGACCACTTAATAACTGGAGGAACTCTATTAAACCAGAGATTTGCACCATCAGTTGTTCAGGGTGAAGAAGGATTAGACAACATGGCTAACTTAATAAGAGCATACTTCAATATGGATGGACATCATATACAGTTCAACGTATTCGATAAAAATGTATTATTAGCTGCTCAGAAAAACCCAGATGAATACAAAGATTTAATAGTTAGGGTTGCAGGATACAGTGATCACTTCAACAATTTAAGTAGAGCTTTACAGGACGAAATAATAGGAAGAACTGAACAGAGATTCTAAGAATAAACAAAATTAGTAACTTTCAGGGGATAGGATTTCTATCCCCTGTTATTATATTTTTTAATATATTGAAAAAATTTATTAAATTTCGATTATGATATAAAAAAGATATAAAAAGTTAGAAAACGATAACAAAGATGCATTGGATAAATATTATATAGTTGGCTATAATAATATATGTAGATGACAATTGAAACATAAACTGTAAGTAAAAAGTTTATATTTTTAAATTTTATTTTTTAAATTATACAATAAGGAGAGTTTTTGATATGAAAACATTAGGATTAATTGGTGCAGGAAATATGGGAAGTGCTATGTTAGGTGGAATAGTTAAAGCTGGTCTTGTTAAACCAGAAAATATAACTGTTGCAGACCTTTATCAGCCATCTCTTGATAGAGTAAAAGCAGAACTAGGTGTAAATGTAACAACTGACTCAGCAGAAGTTGTTAAAAACTGTGACGCTTTTATAATAGCTCTAAAACCAAATGTTGTTGAATTAGCACTATCTCCACTTGCTGAATTAGTAAGAGAAGATCAGTTAGTTATGTCTATAGCTGCTGGAAAACAGATAGCTCAGTTAGAAGCTATAGTAGGAGCTGACAAAAAAGTTATAAGAATAATGCCTAATACTCCAGCTTTAGTATCAGAAGGTATGGCTGGTATATGTGCAAACAAAAACGTTACTAAAGAAGAATTAGAAGAAGTTAAGACTATATTCGAATCATTTGGTGAAGCTGAAATAGTTACTGAAAAATTAATAGACGCTGTTACTGGTGTAAGTGGTTCTGGACCAGCTTACGTATTCTTATTCATAGAAGCTATGGCAGATGCTGCAGTTCTTGAAGGAATGCCAAGACCTCAGGCTTACAAATTCGCTGCTCAGACAGTTTTAGGATCAGCTAAAATGGTTCTTGAAACTGGAAAACATCCAGGTGAATTAAAAGACATGGTTTGTTCTCCAGCTGGAACAACTATAGAAGCTGTTAAAGTTCTTGAAGACTTAGGATTCAGATCAGCTGTGATAAATGCTATACATGAATGCACAGAAAAATCTAAAGAATTAAGTAAATAATTATAATTGAAATATATGGGTGCCGCAGTTTCAGCGGCATCTTTTTTTATTCTTAAGGAAATTATAATAATTTAAAACTGTGGAAAACTTGTGT
>UQCY01000112.1 GCA_900539645.1 uncultured Clostridium sp.
TGATTTGTGCTACGATACAAAATTTTAAGTTGATAAAAGCAAAGCTGCGACATATTATATATTTAATGTATATCTTAATATCACACAAAAAAAGCAATCTTTATCAGATTGCTAATTTACTAAACTTTTATTTTTCCATTATTTTTCGTCTAATATTTCTATTTTTTCTATACTTGATTGTACCTCAGCGAAGTCATCGTCTATAAGTAACATCGGTTCCGCCTCTTTCATTTTTTCTATACTAATCATAATCTCAACCGCCCTTCTTAGATTGATATACTTTCATTATAAGTATTTTTTATTCAAAACTCAATGTTTCATACTTAAAATAGATAAATCACTGGCTGTTGCAATTTTTTCAATTGCTCTTTTATCGAGTAATCACAAATTAATTTGCATCGACAATTCTGCAAAAAGTTCATACATTTTACTTTCTTATATCTTTTTACCCTTAGGCCTGGCTGGCACTTATATTTTGTTGGCAGTTCTTTTTGTCTTGAATAATTATTTGAAATGAACTCGACAATCTGGAAATACCCCGCAACAGACTTAAGGTTTTATATAATTTTGCGGGGCATTGAAGCCTGGAGAGGAATTCAAATAATTATTCAAGGCATAAAAAAAGACTGCCACAAAATATTGTGACAGCCAGTCTATTTAGTCATCTCTATTGTTTGCTATTAGTAATAGTCTTGCAAGTTGTAGTATTGCAGTTAATGCCGCAGCAACATAAGTCATAGCAGCTGCAGATAGTACTTTTCTACTTTCCTTAGCTTCTCCACTATCCACAATACCTAAATCCTGTAACTGAACTAATGCTCTACTAGAAGCATTAAACTCTACTGGAAGAGTTATTAACTGGAAGATTACTGTTGCAGAGAACATTAATATCCCAATCTGTAGCATAGTATTATTTCCAGAGAAGAATAAACCTACAAATATAAGTATCCAAGATAAGCTAGATGCAAAGTTTACAACAGGAACTATTGCCCCTCTTATTGTAAGTGGTGCATATCCATAAGCGTGCTGTAGTGCATGACCACATTCATGTGCTGCAACAGCAACAGAAGTTATAGAAGTGCCGTAGTACACTTCTTCTGATAATCTAAGTACTTTTCTTCTTGGATCGTAATGGTCAGTTAAAGTCCCTCTTATTGGAACTATTCTAACATCTCTTATACCATTTGCTGCTAAAATTCTCTCAGCAGTCTGCTGTCCATTATATCCACTACGAGATTTTATTCTAAAAAATCTATTTGTAGTTGATGATACTTTAAACTGTGCGTACATTGTAAATAGTATCGCAGGTATTAAAATCATCATTGTTGGGTCATAAAACATACCCATTCCATAATATGGCATCATTTTAAAATCACCTTCCTATTCCCCTTTAAAAAACGATACAGCTTCTCTTACCATATCCATATTTACCCTAGTGTCAAAGCAAGGTCCATTAGGTCTTTCATTGTAGACACCAAGTACTGGAATTCCCTTAACATCAATAATTCCTTCAGTTAAATCTCTCTCACAAGCAACTGCAATTACAGCTTTTGGTCTATTTTCTATTATGACCTTTCTCGCTAAAGTCCCCCCTGTAGCTATAAATACGTGTACGTCTTCATCATCACCCAACTTTGCAAGATCTGCTATATTACAAAGTCCACATCTCGCACAGTTTTCTATTGTAGAGGTAACTCTAAATTTACATGTATGCTGCTGTAAACAGTGAGGTAATAGCACTAGTATATCCTTACCCTTTAAAGAATATTTTCCAGTTCTAACATAGCTATTATTTAACTTAATAAAAACTCTTCTAATTCCACTCTTAGACATACCAGCTAATTCTGAAATAACTACAATTATAGGGTATAATAATTTTACAATTCTATAATTGATTTTCATTAAGCTTGGACTAACTTTTTTATCATCTAAAACTTTTTTAGTTATAATTGCAGAAAATAAGAATATAATCGCAATTATAGAAATAAGAGCTATACTTATGTATATTATTAAACTAGGTGTTCCAGCTACTAAAAAATCACCTATCAAAGTTATTGCAAGTAGCACAGAAAATAAAATAGCTATACTTATTGAATACTTCTTCATATCTGACATAATATCACCTATGAAAGAACAGCTCCAGTTTCTATACTGTTACCTTTTATATATTCAGATACAGGCATTCTCTTTTTATTTGGCATCTGCATTTCTTTTATTAAAATTACGCCATCACCTGTACTTACTTTTATCCCCATTTTATCTGTACCTAGTATAGTACCAGGCTCTTTATTGCTAGTTTCTTTTAATACTTCTGTTTTCCAGATTTTCATCTTTCCTTCATTGTATATAGCATAAGCACTTGGCCAAGGATTAACTCCTCTAACTAGGTTGTGTATTTCTCTTGAAGTCTTGCTAAAATCTACATGACCTAATTCTTTATCCATTGTAGGTGCATAAGTAAATTCTGCATGATTCTGCTGAATTCTTGGAGCTTTTCCTTCTGCTATTAAATCAACAGTTTCTTTTAACACTTCTGCTCCTTCAACCATCATTATGTCGTGAAGTTCACCAGCAGTTATCTGATCATCTAACTTAAATTCTCTTGTTAGTATCATATCTCCTGTATCTAGTCCTTCATCCATATACATTGTAGTAACACCAGTTTTTTCTTCACCGTTTATTATTACCCAGTTTATTGGCGCTGCTCCTCTGTATTTTGGAAGTAATGAAACATGTACGTTTACACATCCAAATTTTGGTACTTCTAGTATTTCTTTTGGAAGTATCTGTCCAAATGCTACAACTACTATTAAATCTGGATTTATTTCTTTTATAGTCTGAACAAACTCTTCATCTCTTGCTCTAACTGGCTGATACACTGGTATATCGTGCTCAACAGCTAATTCTTTTACTGGTGGCATTGCCAGTTTTTTACCTCTGCCCTTTGGTTTATCAGGCTGAGTAACTACAGCTAGTATCTCATGCTTTTCATCTATTAATTTCTGTAAGCATGGAACAGCTATATCTGGAGTCCCCATAAATACAACTTTCATCTACATTCATCCTACTTTCTCGTTTACTGTTTTCTAATCTATTAATTATTTTTCTATTCTATCAACGAATAATATTCCGTCTAAATGGTCTAACTCGTGGCAGAAAGCTCTAGCTAGTAATTCTTCACCTGCTAATTCAAATTCTTTACCATATCTATCCTGAGCTTTTACTTTTACAAAGTATGGTCTAGTAACAGGTTCATTTATATTATCTACACTTAAACATCCTTCTATATCTGTCTGTTCTCCAGCAGTTTCTATTATTTCTGGATTTATTAATTCTATAAGCCCTTCACCGATATCTATAACAACCGCTCTTTTTAACATTCCAACCTGAGGTGCTGCAAGACCTACACCATCTGCTTCGTACATAGTATCAGCCATATCATCTAATAACTGTCCTAATTTTTCATCGAATTTTGTAACCGGTTTACATTTTTTTCTTAATACTGGTTCACCCATTTTTGTAACTCTTCTTAAAGCCATTTTTCTTCCTCCTAATGGCAGTCTTTTACTGCCGTTATTTTATAAATTTTAATGATTTTAATTTTTTATTTTAAAGTACGCTATTTGGATTAACCGAGATAGAAATATTTATTCCCTTGTCAAATACAACATCTCGTTTTGTTATGCATACATATTTAATTATACCCTTTAAAAGATTAATTTCAACACCATCATCCTTAAATAATATCTGCCATCTATAGTTTTTATTTATCCTAGAAATAGCACAAGGATTTGGCCCTAGTATAAAGCTTAAATCCTCAATTCCTCTTCCTTTAAATAAATATCTTAAAGAATTGTACATTGAGTATGCGTTTTTTTCTACTAATTTTTCATTTTCTCCACTTATAACAACACTTATCATATTATTAAATGGTGGATATTCAAAAGTTTCTCTGATTTTAATCTCATTTTCATAAAACTTCTCAAAATCGTACTCCATTGCACATTTTATCGCATAGTGATCTGTGTTATAAGTTTGGAGCACAACTTCTCCTTCTTTATCAGCTCTCCCTGCTCTTCCCGCAACCTGTGTAATCAACTGGAATGTTGTTTCGAAGCTTTTAAAATCAGGGAAGTTTAGCATCATATCCGCAGAAATTATTCCTACTAGTGTAACATCAGAAAAATCTAGTCCTTTGGAAATCATCTGAGTACCTATCAAAACATCAGCTTCCTTATTTCTAAATTTCTCTAAAATTTCCTCAGTAGCTCCCTTTCTAGCCGTAGTATCCTTGTCCATTCTTAGCACTCTAATCCCAGGAATTAAGTGCTTTAGTTCTTCCTCAATTCTCTGAGTTCCAGTTCCAAATGGTCTTAGATAATTACTGCCACATTCTGGACACTCCTGTGGAACCTGCTTTTCATATCCACAGTAGTGACATCTAGCAGAGTTGCTTCTTTTATGATATGTAAGAGAAATATCGCAGTTTTCACATTTCATAACATAACCACAACTTCTACAAGATACAAAGTTTGCATATCCTCTTCTATTTAAGAATAAAATCGTTTGATTTTTTTCTTCAGTATTTTTCTTTATCTTATCTATCAAAACAGAACTGAATATACTCTTATTTCCCATACCCAGCTCTTCTTTCATATCCACAACCTCTATTTTAGGTAGCGGTTTAGAATTTGCTCTTTTATCTATCTTTAATAGTTTATATTCTCCATTTTTCGCTTTATAGTATTCCTCTACTGAAGGTGTCGCCGAACCCATCACCAAAGTTACATTATTCTTAAAAGACATATATCTCGCAACCTCAAGTGCACTAAACTTAGGATTCATTTCTGATTTATACGAAGCCTCGTGGAATTCGTCGATTATTACAACTCCCAAGCTTCTAAACGGTGCAAATAGTGCTGATCTTGCTCCAATAAGTATTCTTATCTCGCCTTTTTTAACAGCTCTAAAAACATCGTGCTTTTCTCCTTCAGATAGCTGACTGTGGAAAACTCCTACTATATCGCCAAATCTATTCTTTATTCTAGCAACGGTCTGAGGTGTAAGTGAAATCTCTGGGACTAGTATTATACTATCCAATCCTTGAGATAATGCGTATTCTACTATATCCATATATACCTCTGTCTTACCACTTCCAGTTACACCATGAAGTATGTACGGCTTTTTGTCCTCTTCAAACATCTCATTTTTTATAATATCAGCAACCTCTTTCTGTTGCTCATTTAGCTCTATTTTCTTTGATTCAGCACCATATCTGGATTCAGGCTTTCTATAATATGCCTTCATTGTAAAATCAACTAAACCTCTATCTTTCAATGAATTTATACTCTGCTTAGAAACCTTTAAAATCTCAACAATATCATTTATCTCAGCTTCCTCATTTAATTTTAAGAACTCTATAATCTCTCGCTGCTTATTTCCAATTCTTATCTTATTCTCAGAAATATACTCCTCTGTATCATCCTCGTCATATCTCAGACTTACAAAGCACATATTTTTTTCATTTTTTGTGTTAGTATATTCCCATTTTATATCTACAACACCTTTATTCTTCATTCGGTGTAATATATTATTAATATTTTCCAAGTATTTTAACTTTTCTACCTTAATTTTTCCTTTATTTTCCGAAATTTTTACTGCAACTTTTCTCTCGTCATCAGATAGAGAAGGTAACTTTTCTAAATAATCATCTTTTAAAATTGCTACCTTATAGTTTTTTAGCTTCAATCCCTTTGGATAAATCATATTTATACATTCCATATAGGTACAAATATATCTATTCTTCATCCAATGAACTAGCTCTAGCTGCTCAGGTAAAAATAAAGGCTCTTCATCTAAAATATCTTCAATCTCTTTTATCTTAAATTTTTTGTCTGAATTCTCTTCCTCTAAACCTTTTTCATCTCCAAAATTATTCTTAATCTTAAAGACAAATGCCTCTATAGGCTTATTACCCTTTCCAAAAGGAACTAAAACTCTATGTCCTATTCTAACAATATCCTCTAGAAATTCTGGGATTTTATAAGTGAAGAGATTGTCTGTGTAAACCGTATTACTTCTGACTATAACCTCTGCATACATTCACTAAATCCCTCCTTTTTCTAAAATATTATGTTAAAAAATAGAGGAGTTACCTCCTCTATTTTCTAATTTATTACTGATTTTCTATTATTGCTTTTACTTTATCAAGTAT
>UQCY01000113.1 GCA_900539645.1 uncultured Clostridium sp.
TTATATGAATGGGTTGGGCGCTGAAGCCTGGAGGGCGAATACTTGTGTTAAGTAAAAAAGGACTACCACAAAATAATTGTAGTAGCCCTATCTTCAATATATTATTTAGAAATTAATTCTTTAATTGTATTTATAACAGTATCTACATCTTCTCTACTCACATTTACATGAGTTACAAATCTGTATTCTCCGTTTTCCATTCCACTTATTTTTATTCCTCTATCATACATTTTCTGAACGAATTCTTTTTCTGGTATCACATCTTCACCCATTGTGAAGTAAACCATACTTATATCATTAGTATTTTTATTTACTGATATTCCATCTATCTTATCTAACTCGTCTGCTAAGTAGTGACTGTTTCTGTGGTCTTCATCTAATCTCTGAGTCATTTCGTCGATAGCTATAAGTCCTGCTGCTGCAAGTATTCCAACCTGGCGCATTCCTCCGCCCATTAGTTTCTGTTTTCTTCTAGCTTTTTCTATAAATTCTTTGCTTCCTGCTACTATTGATCCAACTGGTGCTCCAAGACCTTTTGATAAACAGAACATAACTGAATCACAGCAAGCAGTTATTTCTTTTACATCTACACCTAGTGCTTCTGCTGCATTGAATATTCTCGCTCCGTCTAAGTGAACTGGTAAATTGTGTTTTTCTGCTACATCTTTTATAGCTCTTAAATTTTCAACACTTACTACTGTTCCACCTAAACAAGCATTTTCAACACATATAAGCCCTGTTGATGGCTCATGTATATCATCTCTTCTTATTGCTTTTTCTACTTCTTTAGGATCTAATTCACCTTTTTTTCCTGTGTCTAAAGTTCTTAACTGAACCCCAGCTATAACTGCAGGTGCTCCAACTTCATGCACAACTATATGATAATCTCTACCTATTATTATTTCTTGTCCTCTTGTACAATGAGTGAATAAACAAAGCTGGTTTCCAAATGTTCCACTTGGAACAAATATAGCAGCTTCTTTTCCAACTTTTTCAGCAGCTCTTTTTTCTAATTCATTTAAAGTAGGGTCATCTCTGTATATTGAGTCACCAACTTCTGCTTCTGCCATAGCCTTTCTCATTTTATCTGTAGGCATTGTAACTGTATCACTTCTTAAATCGATAAATCTCATATCCTCAATTCCTTTCATTAGTTAAATTTTTATAATTTAATTATATCAAAATATAATTACTTTTCACATATTTTAATATTTTAAAAATAAATTTTAAATATTTTGTAATACTTTTTATTTTATTGGGTATATATCTATCATAAAAAATACTGTAATACATTCTTATACAATATTATTTTCTAAATTTTTTCCTATGAAATTTTTTAGATTTATACTATTTTGTTATAGTTTATTTATAATATTGTGAAATTTAATACTTTTCAAAAAACTATTGAACTTTTATGAAAAAGATTGTATTATAAAGCCATAATATAAAAAAATTATTTTATATATAGGTTAAAACTTTTTTTATAGTTTATGCGAAAGGGGAAACACTATTATGGGATTTTTAAATGGAAAAACAGTAATCGTTACTGGTGGAGGTAGATCTGTATTACGTGATGGAAGATGTGGATCTATAGGATATGGAATAGTTACAGCATTTGCTAAAGAAGGAGCAAATATAGTAATAACAGGACGTAACGTTAAAAAATTAGAAGACGCTAAAGAAGAAATAGAAAGATTATACGGAGTAAAAGTACTTCCAGTTAGAGCTGATGTAAGTGCTGGTGGTGACAATAAAGCTGTTGTTGATGAAGTTATAAAGCAGACAATAGATGCTTTTGGTAGAATAGACGTACTTGTAAATAATGCTCAGGCTTCTGCTTCAGGTGTTACTTTAGAAGATCATACAACTGAACAATTTGATTTAGCTATATATTCAGGATTATATGCAACATTCTACTATATGCAGGCTTGTTTACCATACTTAAAAGAAACTAAGGGAAGCGTTATAAACTTCGCATCTGGAGCTGGCTTATTCGGAAACTATGGACAGTGTGCTTATGCAGCTGCTAAAGAAGGTGTTCGTGGTTTAACTAGAGTTGCAGCAACAGAATGGGGACAGTTTGGAATAAATGTAAATATAATCTGCCCACTTGCTTGGACTGCACAGCTTGAAAACTTTGAAAAAGATTATCCACAGGCATTCAAAGAAAATGTTAAGATGCCACCTGCTGGACACTACGGAGATGCTGAAAAAGAAATCGGACGTGTATGTGTACAGTTAGCTTCACCAGACTTCAAATATATGAGTGGTGAAACAATAACTCTTGAAGGTGGAATGGGATTAAGACCTTAATTAATTAGAATATCAAAGATGTCGCTCTTTTGAGTGACATCTTTTTTATAGAAAAAGCAAGGGATAGAAATAATTTTTAGAGGCATCACATTTTGTGTAAGATTTTGTATTTTGAAAAGTTTTCTTTTTAGACACAAAAGTGATGACATCTCTAAAATTTATTTTCTATCCCTTTGCTTGTCAGTAAAAAATAAGCCACTCATAAAGAGCGACTTATCTTTTATATATTCTAAACTAATTTAAGGTCTTATATACTGGTATGTTGTACTAGCAGTTGTTAGCCTTGTTCCTATTTTTATGTCCACAATTATTTAAGTTCTTAATTTTGAGGTTTGCAAAATTTAAGCTAATATTAGTATGCATGCTATTATGTTGTTTAGCATAGTAGCTGCTATACAGATGTCTATTCGTTCTGTTTTGTAGTATGCTATTAGCGGAATTATGTTTATTGCAAATCTTATTAGCATTTCTGGTATTCCACTTATTCCACCAAGTAGTACTATTACTACTGCTGCTATTGGGATGGCTGATTTTTTCATGTTGCCTATGCTTTTTAGTGCTACGTGTACATAGATAAACCCTGTAATTATTGGTAATATGAAGCATATGTAGTATAAAGCTAGTCCTAATTTTGCACCTGTTAGTGTTCTTAACTGGTTTTCTAAGAAATAATCTTCTGCTATAGGAGCTATTCCCATTATTTCAACCATTCCGTTAACTGCATAAGCTGCTGCTTTTGATAGTATGTAAATTAGTAGGACGTATTTTAAGTTTTCCCACTTGAATAAATCTTTTATGTTTGCATATCCTTCTTTGTTAATATAAACTAATAGGATTATTGTTAGTACACTTAGTATAGTTAAATTCATAAGTTGTGGCATGAATTTTATGTTTATAAATATTTGAATAATAATTAATACTAACCCTGCCAATAATTCTAAAGCTGATTTTAATTCTTTATTTACTTTTGTCATGATATTCACCCCTATCTAAAAAGATATTATGATTTGACTTATTATTTATTTTTACCTAATTTATAAAATATTATTTAACATATGAACAGCAATACAAATATCTATTCTTTCTGTTTTGTAGTATGTTATAGCTAAAATCAACCCCATTAAGAAATACATTATCCAATACCATAAATTTCCTGCTGCATGAATAGAACTAAATAGCGCTGACGATATTATTACACTTAATTTACTCATTTTACCGATATTCCCAATCATTACGTATCTATATACAAATTCTTCTCTAATTGGCCCCCAAAAGTTTTTATATATGAAAAACTCTAACATTTCTATACTTGTCAACCCATTCATATAATTAATAATAGCTTGATCATTCAAGGATACATCACCATACATTTTTACACCGATAAATGTAAATCCTAGTGCAACTACTCGCATTATTATAACTAAAATTATTATTGTTTTTATATTTTTCCACTTGAACAATTCTTTTAAGTTTATATCTTTCATATTATTTAAGTATACTAATACTGATATAACTATTGTTATTCCAATCAGTATTGCTAAATAAATGCTAAAATTTACTATTATTGCCCTTATGTAAAACAGCCCAACTAGTATTAATCCTATAAATATATTCCTATCTCTTACTTCCTTACTATATTCCTTTGTCATGATATTCACCCCTATCTAAAATAACTTTCCTTGTTTTCAATACAGAAATTTATGTCGCCGAAGAAATTTTTTCATTATCATTTCAAAATTTCCGTCGCTCAAATAAAAAAGAGAGTAAGATTTTTTTATATCTTCTTACTCTCTTTTTATCATTTATCTATTCTATTTTCAATTAGTTTGCTCCAACTGGACGTTTTAATGTTCCAACTGGACAAATTTCTCTATTGGAATCAAAATCACGACTCTAAATTTATCTTCTTCATCGTAGTATTCAATATTTCCACCGTACTTTTCAACTGACTCTTCTACTATCTTAGTACCAAGTCCATGTCTAGTTTTGTCCTCTTTACTTGTTTCAAGATTGCCTTTTTCGTCCTTTTTAATCTCTCCCACTTTGCTATTTTCCGCCTTTATCACAAAATAGTTCTTAGCAATCTTTCCTTTTACGGTTATGAATCTATTTGCAGATTCTACCTTTTGACAAGCTTCAACTGCATTGTCCAATATATTTGAAAAAATAGAGCAAATATCTACAGATTCCATATCTTTTAGTACATTAAATTCTATATCGTATTTAAAGTTTATACCATATTTTTTACATTCTTTGTATTTTTCAGATAGGATTATATCCAAAATCATACTTCCAGAATTTATTCTATTTCTGTTGTAATCTAGTTCTTCGTATATTTTTTTCTTGTACTTCTCTCTTTCTTCACCATCCATACTCTCCATACACATTATATGATTGTTTATATCGTGTGATAGTTTTCTGACCTTTTCCTGATTTTCTTTAAGAGTGTTGTAGTATTTGTACCGAGAATTTATTTTTTCCTCGACAATCAATCCCTCATATTTTAACTTGCTGTTTTTAGCAATCATATTTGTGATTACACTTATCAAGAATATATTCGCCACTGTCATAAGCATATATATTACGAAAAATATCATAAACATCTTATGATCCAACAATTTATTTTTAGCAAATATTATAAATACAAACATTATATTGGCTAGATTTATTATCATAGGAGATGCTGCAATTATATACTCGCTAGGATTCAATTTGAATTCTTTTAAATCTCTAAATTTAAACATAGATGCGATAAATATTATTATTGAACTTGACATCATTTGTATCTGTAAGTCGTATATATCGCTATTTAATAACTGCACATTTCGTCCTATTAGCGGATATATTATACTTACCACAATAGCCATTATCCCAAGAGCAAATGCATTGTATACCAATATATTTAAAATAGATTTTAATACTTTCATTTTATAGCATTTTTTCAAATATACACATGCAAAAATCAATGTCAAAAATGGTATTACACTTTCTAAAACTAACTCTATACCACATACAATTAATGTTAATAATACAAGATTTATAGTATTAATTAATAGAGCTTTTTTATCTATTACAGGTTTTTCAATTTTATATTCTATATACAAAAAGCAAATTATATTAACTGCAGTAAATATTACTTTTGTAAAAAACTCAACTGCCACATTCAAACTTAACATATCATATCACCCAAAATAGCTGTAAATTCTCTTTTTAAATCCTTTGCTCTATACTTGCTGACTGGCACACTTTTTCCATTTACCACTACTTCACCAGTCTTTATCAAATCAACTTTGTCTAGATTTACAAGATAGCTCTTATGACATCTAAAGAACTTAAAATCTTCCAACTTTTCCTCTAATTTTTCAATACTAGTACCTGTATATTCAACCTCTTTACCGTTTTTATGCACAATAATCTCTCTTTTAATAACCTCAATATAATCTATATCGTCTATTTTTAATTTTTCCATCTCACCTTTTCTACTAAGTACAATAAATTTTCCTTTTTTCTTGCCAATTTCAGCAAAACAACTGATTATACTCTCTCTCAACTCTTCAATTTCTACTGGTTTTAGAAGATATCTGTACGCATTTACTTTGTATCCATCCCTTACAAATTCCACATTTCCAGTGATAAATATTATCTCAGAATCTATGTTCATCTCCCTTATCTTTTTAGCTGCGTCTATTCCGTTCATCTCGCCCATCATAATATCCATTAGAAAAATATCTATTTTGGATAGGTCAGATTTTAATAGCTCTTCAGCAGACTCAAATTCTTCAATAATTATATTCTCTACTTCAATTTTATTTTTGATTTCCACTCTATTTTCTATTACATTTTTATTTTTTATATCCTCAGCTAAAATT
>UQCY01000114.1 GCA_900539645.1 uncultured Clostridium sp.
GTTGTTATATAATATTATTAAAGGAGTAGTGATTTATATGGATTTAAATACTTTTGAAGCTGATTCAATTGAGCTTCTACTTAGACAGCTTGGAGCAACAGAAATTAAAAAAGTAAGAGGTATATTATACTTTATAGAGTTTGATATAGACGAAAACCTTCAGGTTTCTTATTGCTACAATATAAACAAAAAAGGAAAATACTTCCTTCAGAGAATAAACCCATACCCAATATCAGAAGGTGTATTCGAAACTGAAAGAGAGGTAGTAACTTTTATAACTAAGGATTTAAAGAAATTCAAAAATGCTAAAAATAGTAGCAACTTCAAAAAATTCTTAGAAATAACAAACAAAGTCAATAAAATGACTGATACAATAGAATATCTTTTCTTAAACTACAATGTAGATGGAGAAGATATGGATACTCTAAATAGAGAACTTGACGATATCAGCACAACTGTTGATGCTATAGAAAGTAATGCAAAAGAATTATAAAAAAATAACCCTCCAGTACAAACTGGAGGGCTTTTTTATTATCTTAGTGATGATGTAAGCAAGTTTTGTTTATATCGAATAATATTAACTTACCTTCTTTTATAAGATCTAAATTTCCTTTTACATCTAGTAGTGAATTCCCCTGGTATACACTTATTCCAGCTTCACCAAGTTTCATCATAGCACCTTTTCCTATACCTGCTACAACAGCTACATCAACTACAGCCCCATTAAGAGCTTTTACAGGGTTGCACTGTCCTTCTGGATGTTTACCTGTTGCAGGGTCTAAATGACCGTTTTCAACAGCTTCAAACTCACCTGTTTCTGTATCACATACTATAAATATTGGCGCAGTACCAAAGTGCCCATATAGTACACTGTCTAATCCTTTATCTTCTTTTACTGGAAAACATATTTTCATATTATTTTTTCTCCTTTTTTCTATTTGTATTTTGCATAAATTTATCATATCAGAATTAATCAGCTCTGTAAAATCTTTTAAATACATCCTGTTTAATTAGTGTCTATCAATAGTAAAATTTATATCAATCTATTGATTGTGCTATCTTCAATTGTAGAACTATTCTGATTATAACATCTTTTTGCTTAAATAAGATACTGCACTAAGTCCTGCAACCTGTCCTTCTCCAGCTGCTTTCATAAACTGGTATGGTTTACCAGTACAATCGCCAGCTGCAAAACATCCTGCTATATTAGTACTCATATCTCTATTTACTTTTATGTGTGCTCCTTCTATTTCAAGTCCTGGAACTAAAACTCCAGGTGAAACACTATCTTTAAGGATAAATACTCCATCAACGTCTATCTCTCTATCTTTTAAGACAAGCTTATTTACGTGAGTTTCACCCTCTATTTTAACAGCTTTACTAGATATAACCTCAATATTTTCACTTATATCTCCTGCACCTGTAGTTTTTTCCATATCATACACAGGTATATAGTAAGTTTTTTCTGCTATTTCGTCTATATAGTTTGCTTCTTCCTCTGCATCTGGAGTGTGTCCTATTATAGCTACAGTTTTACCTTTATAAAGAGGTGCATCACAAGTAGCACAGTATCCTACTCCTCTTCCTAAAAACTTCTCTTCACCTTCTATAGCTCTTGTAAATTCCACACCTGTACCAAGTATTACAGTAGTTGCCTCAAACATCTCCTGCCCTGACATAAGCGCAAAATAATCTCCCATAGCATATACGTTATTTATCTTTTTATTTACTATCTCTATATCCATATCGTTTAAATGTTTCTTAAAGCTTTCCATAAGCTCAATTCCTGTTACATTAGAAAAGCCTAAGTAATTATCCACAACTGGAGCCTTCACTAATTTATTGCTTAAATTTTTTGATCCAAATACAATTATACTCTTATTTCTTATCTTTGCATTTATTGCAGCTGATAATGCTGCTGGACCACTTCCTATTATCGCTATATCGTATCTCATTAATCTCACCCTTTTTTCTCAAAACGATTATCCATCTTTTTCTTTATAGAATTAAAGATAAGTATCAATCCAATAAAATCTAAATGGAAATCACTTATCTTTATATTCTGTAATGGTTAATTTTTATGTCTAAATTTACTTAATATCTTTTTTATCTATCTTTTATGTATTTTTTATAAGCTTGCTTTTATTTTGCTTATTAATCTATCTTTAGGCATGAAACCTACTATCTGATCAACAGGTTTTCCATCTTTGAAAACTATCATAGTTGGAACTGAAGATACTCCAAACTGCTGAGCTATTTCTAAACTTTCGTCTATATCTAGTTTATAGAAAGTAGCTTCCTCTTTCATATCTTCTCCTGCTTCTGCAAATACCGGTGCTAACATCTTACAAGGTCCACACCAAGTAGCGAAGAAATCTACTACTGCTACTCCACTTCCATTTTCTACTTTATCTCTAAATTCTGCTGTATTTATAACTTTTGCCATTTTATTTCCCTCCAAATTTTTATTTTTAATTGTTTATTTTTATTTGATTTACATTATCTATAATACCCCCTTTATACATCTTCTAACATTTTTCTTAAAAATATTTTTTATTTTTATATAAATAAAAATAACTGCTAGTCTAAATCATAAACTAGCAGCTATAATATCTAATGTTTCTTTTGAATTTTTATAAAGAAGCTACTTCCTTCTCCGTACTCAGATGTAACACCTATCTCCACACCTATATTCTT
The DNA here is from genome assembly GCA_900539645.1 of uncultured Clostridium sp. Classification (GTDB taxonomy): domain Bacteria; phylum Bacillota; class Clostridia; order Peptostreptococcales; family Peptostreptococcaceae; genus Peptacetobacter. The sequence continues at coordinate 2,698 of UQCY01000114.1, forward strand.
AGCTGTAACATCTGCTATTGAAAGCCCTATCCCAGAGCCATCAATATCCTTATTTCTGACATTATCACTTCTAAAGAACCTATCAAAAAGATTTGGTATGTCTTCTTTTGATATTCCTATTCCTGTGTCATTTACAGATACAATTAAATTATCATCATCTTCCTCATCTTCTTTTACAACTATATTGATTGAATCCCCTGCTTTAGTATACTTAAATGCATTGTCGATAAATATTCTTAAAATCTGTTTAAACTTATTCTTATCTGTATATACATCAGTTTTATCGGCGAAAATATCACAAGAGAATTCTTTCTCTTGATACTCAGCTATATCAAAGTAGTCCTCTGTTATCTCATCAATAAGAGATTTCAAATCAAAAACTTCTTTATTAAGTTGCACAATTCCATCCTCTTTTGTAAGAGAAAGTAAATCATTGACCATCTTTTTAAGCCTTCTCGTTTCTTTCATAGCTATTGCAACAGTTTCTGCTTCATCACCAATAGTACTATCTGGCTTTTTAAGAAGTGATTCGAGCTTTGAAGAAACTATTGTTATCGGTGTTCTTAGTTCATGAGATGCATCCTGAATAAACTTCGCTTGATTTTTCCAAGCCGTTTCTATTGGTACTAGAGCCTTTTTTGTAAGATAAAGAGATATCATATATATAAATATCAGAGAAATTATACCTAAAAACAGTATAATAGATATTAATTTAGAAATGGAAAACATCTCTGAGTCTATATTTCTAATAATCTGTATATGGTAATCTCCTATATTTACATTTAATTCCTTAAAATAATGTCCATTTTCTCTATATTTAGTGAATACTTGATTTGTATCACTTTTCTTTTCTGGAAGAATTTTATCAAAGTAATCATTTTCTGTGTAGTATTTTATCCTTCCATTTTCATAAATATAAACCATATCTTTGGGATCAAGCAGTTTTATTGGCTCATATTTGCTATTGTCTAGCTGCGTTATAATATGTTTAAACTCCTGTCCAATTTCTTTATCTATATTTGTATATGTAATGTATCTAAAATAAATCATCGTAAATGCTAATAGCATCCCTAAAAAGCACATAACAACAATCATATTTATTCTTAAAAGCTTATTTTTTGTCTTTGCAAATACGTCCTTATTTATCTTCATCTAATATATAACCCACTTTTCTTTTAGTTTTTATATATTTATCGTATCCAAATTTGCTAAGCTTTTTTCTAAGATTGCTGACATATACTTCAACTATTTCTATTGTAGCATCTGAGTCTATTCCCCATATTCTGTCATAAATCTGCTCTTTAAGTAATATTGCGCCCCTATTCATTACAAAGTACTCTAAAAGATTGTACTGTTTATTCTGTAGAGTTATTTCCTCATCACCTATAAATACTCTCTTTTCAGAAGTATCTATGTACATGTCTTTAAACTGAAGTCCTGTTTTTTCAGTTAATTTTCCATTTGTCCTAAGTATTGCATATACTCTAGCTACAAGCTCCTCCATATAGAAAGGTTTTGTTAGATAGTCATTGGCTCCTGTCTGGAATGCCTCTACCTTGTCATCTAGAGCCTCTTTTGCTGTGAGTATTAGCACTGGTGTGTCTATTCCCTTGTTCCTAGCATTTTTTAGTATTTCCATTCCATTCATACCAGGTAACATAAGATCTAGAACAACTAAATCATATATATCTTGCTCTATCATATATAGAGCTTCTTCTCCATCCTCGCACCCTTCAACATCAAAATGCTTTGATAATTCTTCCACTATACTATCTAAAAGAGTTTTATTGTCCTCTACTGCAAGAATTTTCATTTTGTACCCTCCTTTAGTTATTTTATATTTATCATCTTTTAATTGACATAATTTTATTATGTTAATCTTTTTATTTTATATTTAGAATAGGTTTCTATGTTCTCTCAAGAAATCTTTTATTATCTGTGTAAGTACTTCATTTTTCTTAAATCCACAGTTGCTACAAAGTACATCAAAATCTTCCCAAGTTTGTCTATCTATGTTTAAATACGCTTTTTTAGTGTCTTTAAGATCTGTTTCTTCAATTACAACATCTTTGTTTTTTGTATCCTCTTCTGTAGCTGCATTGTAGCTTATAGTATCTTTAACACTTAAATACCAGTCATATACCTCACAAAGCTTATCCATATCTTCCTGTGTGATATTTATCTTTCTATCTTTTTTAGGAACAGTCTTTTTCTTTGTAGTTGTAGTTGATTTTTTTCTTGTAGTTTTTTTCTCTTCTTTAGGAGCAGTTTCTTCTATTTCAGCTAAAGATGCAAATGAAACCTGCTGCTCTTTTTCATCTATTTTTTTCTTTCTTGCCATTTTTCTCCCTCTTTCAAATTCTTTTATATTATAATTTCCAATTCTTTATTATAACTTTACTATTTTTATTTTACATCTTTACAGTTTTTCTTTTCATCTCTTTTAAAGTTTCCTTGTCCTCTTTACTAACTCTGAGAGATTCCCTTGTTTTCTGTAAAGCTTTATTATATGTAAAGTCATCTAAATTACAATTATTAAAATACTCCATTGTTTTATCTCTAAATTTTACAAAACACATTGATAACAACCATGCGACCGCCATTTTGTAGTAGTACTCATCGTCCTTTACAGTATCACAAATATTAAAAATTTCGTCTAAATACGCCTCAGATAGATAATAGTCCATAAGCATAACGATAGAGAATCTTTTTCTCCATGGATTTTTAGATTTTAAATTATCTAGTATAAAAGTGTGCATTCTATCCATATTTTTCTTAGTTATTTTAAGAGATGAGCAGAATGTATCATTTACAGACCAAGAATCAATTCTTCCTATAAAATCATCTACATAGTCGATAAGTTCCTCTATATCACAATTTTTTACATTTCCAATCACAAGACCTCTTATAAATTCTTCTTCTATATATCCATTATTATTTTTGTATGATACTTCTAAGAATTTTCGCCAATCTCCTTTTGAAATTTCAGCTGCTTTTTTTCTAAGTTCTGGAATTCTTATTCCAATAATTTTTTCTTTGCCTGGGTTTAGATTTAAAGTAAAATCTCTGTATTTTTCGTCTGCGTTATTTTTCAAATCTGTAATAAGTCCGTTATAAGTTTCTTTATCCCAAATTACTTCTCCCATTATTTTTCTCCTTTGGATATTTGCTATAGTTTAGAGTATTTTATAAAATACCAATATTTTTATTATATAATCATTATAAATTATCTATGTGTATTTACTATGTATTTTAGTATATACATCATTATAACATTCTAAAATTATGGCTACAATGTAATTTGTTAATATTAAAACATAAAAAAATACGTACCCTAAAAAGAATACGCATTTTTTTATCTATTAAATTAATTTATGAGGTAAAAGCTAACTATCTTATACTTAATGCTTCACTCATTACACATCTTCTTATTCTACAGAAAGATTTAGCTGAAGTTATACCTT
>UQCY01000115.1 GCA_900539645.1 uncultured Clostridium sp.
ATCGATTTATTTTTTGTTTCGAGAGTATTTTTTTCATATCAAGTTAACAAAACCACATATCACTATAATTATAATAATATATTTACCTAAAAAAAATGCATACACTCATCAATCGAAAAAGTGTATGCATTTAAAATTCTCATTAATTTTTATTATTCACCTAGAGCTTCTTTTCTAAGTATTTCAGCTTTGTCAGTTCTTTCCCATGGAAGATCTATGTCAGTTCTACCAAAGTGTCCGTAAGCTGCACACTGTTTGTATATTGGTCTTAAAAGGTCTAAGTCTCTTATTATCGCACCTGGTCTTAAGTCGAAGTGTTTGTTTACTAGTTCAACTAGTTTTTCTTCAGAAACTTTTCCAGTTCCGAATGTATCAACGAATATAGATAGAGGTCTAGCAACACCTATAGCGTATGATAATTCTATTTCACATTTGTCTGCAAGTCCAGCTGCTACTATATTTTTAGCAACATATCTTGCTGCATAAGCTGCAGATCTGTCAACTTTTGTTGGGTCTTTACCAGAGAATGCTCCACCACCATGTCTAGAGTATCCACCGTAAGTATCTATTATTATTTTTCTTCCTGTAAGTCCTGTATCTCCCTGTGGTCCACCTACAACGAATCTTCCTGTTGGGTTTACATAGTATAATGTTTCTTCATCAAGAAGTTCTGCTGGTATAACAGCTTTTATAACGTGTTCTATTAAGTCTTTTCTTATCTGTTCAGTTGTTACATCTTCACTGTGCTGAGTAGATATTAATATTGTATGAACTCTTACTGGTTTATTGTCTTCGTATTCTACAGTTACCTGAGTTTTTCCGTCTGGTCTTAAGTATTCAAGAAGTCCAGATTTTCTAACTTCTGTTAATCTTCTAGATAATTTGTGAGCTAAAGATATTGGTAATGGCATAAGTTCTGGAGTTTCATTACAAGCAAATCCGAACATTATACCCTGGTCTCCTGCTCCTACTTTTTCTATTTCTTCTTCAGTTACTTCTCCTGATTTACTTTCTAATCCTTCGTCAACACCCATTGCTATATCGCCTGACTGTTCATCTATAGATGTTATAACTGCACAAGTGTCACAGTCAAATCCGAATTTAGCTCTTGTGTATCCTATTTCTTTTACTGTTTCTCTAACTAATTTTGGGATATCAACGTATGCTGATGTACTTATTTCCCCTGCTACTAATACTAATCCTGTTGTAACTGTTGTTTCACATGCAACTCTTGATTTTGGATCTGCTTCTAATAATGCGTCTAGTATTGAGTCTGATATCTGGTCACAGATTTTATCTGGATGTCCTTCAGTTACTGATTCTGATGTAAATAAATGTCTTGCCATTCTTTCTTTCCTCCCTTTTCCTTTAAATTACCTTTTTATATTACGTCGTCTTCCTATTATGGATTTCTCCAATTTTCTTTTTATTATTCTTTATGTTAGTTATTGTATTTATCTATTTGCGTTAATTTGCAAAGAATTTTTATAATAAAAAAACCTCTTCACTAAAAGAAGAGGTTAATTATGCATAACTAATTAACATAACCTCATCTTTCAGGATAAATCCTGTAGGAATTAGCACCTTTTCCCTTGTGGGTGGTTGCCGGGCTTCATCGGGCCTGTCCCTCAGCCTCTCTTGATAAGGTAATCAAGATTGTCTATTTTTTCAACGAATTTAATTTTATAATAGATTATATCTTTTGTCAATATAAAATTCAAACCAAAAGATAAATTATTATTTTTAGATAATTTTATTTTTCTGTAAGTGCAAACATTAATTCTCCCTTGCACACTAATTCACCGTCAACATAAGCTGTGGCATCTGCTTTTCCTATGTTTCTCTTTAAGGCCTTCATTTCTATTTCCATAGTTAATGTATCTCCTGGTCTTACTTCTCTTTTAAATCTTACTTTATCTATGCCAGCAAATACGCCTAGTTTCCCCTTGTTTTCTTCAAGAGACATCATAGCAACTGCACCTACCTGTGCCATAGCTTCTATTATTAAAACGCCTGGCATTAGAGGGTATTCTGGGAAATGCCCCTGGAAAAATGGTTCATTAGCAGTCACATTTTTTATACCTACTGCTCTTTTTCCCTCTTCAAGTTCAACTATTTTATCTACTAAAAGAAATGGATATCTATGTGGTATTATTTCCTTTATCTGATCAATATTTAACATATCTTTCTCCAAATTACTCTATTTTAAATTTGAGGAGTTTAGATACTAAACCCCTCAATCCTCTTTACAATTTGATATTTATTATTTTTCTTCTGCTGGCATTGATTTGAAAGATCCACCAGTTTTTAATACGTCTAATGAACTTAATGCTGCACCAGTACCTGTTGCAACACAAGATAATGGATTGTCAGCTATTTTAACTTTTATTCCAGTTCTCTGTTCTATTTTCTTGTCTAGTCCGTATAATAGTGATCCTCCACCAGTCATAACTATTCCTGATTCACTTATATCTGCAGCTAATTCAGGTGGTGTTTTTTCAAGTACAGAGTGAGTTGTAACAACTATCTGTTCTACACATTCATCTAAAGCTTCTAATGTTTCTGCTGAGCTTATTTCAACAGTACATGGAAGTCCTGTTATCTGGTTTCTTCCTGTTACTTTCATGAATTTTTCTTCTTCTCTCTTGAATGCACTACCTATTTCCATTTTAACTTTTTCAGCTGTTCTTTCACCTATTATAAGGTTGTGCTGTTTTTTCATGTATTTTGTTATTGCGTCGTCAAATTTATCTCCACCCATTTTTATAGAGTCGCTGACAACAGCTCCACCAAGAGATATTACTGCTATATCGACAGTACCACCACCGATATCTATTATCATGTTTCCACTTGGTTCACCTATTTCTATTCCTGCACCTATTGCAGCAGCTATAGGTTCTTCTATAACATAAACTTCTCTAGCTCCAGCCTGTTTTGTAGCATCTTCAACCGCTCTTTTTTCAACCTCTGTAACGCCAGTTGGTACACATACCATTATTCTAGGCATTACTATTTTACCGAAGCCTTTCTTTTCTACTATTTTTTCAACAAAATATTTTAACATTTTTTCTGTTGTATTGTAGTCAGATATAACACCATCTCTAAGAGGTCTTATAGCTGATATATTAGCAGGTGTTCTACCTATCATTCTTTTTGCTTCTTTACCAACCGCTAATATTTCATTTGTTTTATTATCTATTGCAACTACTGAAGGTTCTTCAAGTACTATTCCTTTTCCACTCACATATACTAAGACATTAGCTGTCCCTAAATCTATTCCTATATCAGCACCAGATACTTTTGCCATTTCAAAAACTCCTTTGTCATTTAAATATTTTTTGCTAAATAAATTTAGCTATATACTCAATTATATCATATTTTCAAATTATTATTATCTTGTAAATCTATTATTTTTCCGCATTATTAATAAACCTTAGGTATTTTCCAATTTTAAATATTATTCAACTATTTCTATGTTTCCACCTAAAGCTCTTATTTTTTTGTCTATATCCACATAACCTCTCTGTATATGGTATATTTCACCTATCTGTGTTTCACCTTCTGCTATAAGTCCACATAATATAAGTGCTGCACCAGCTCTTAAATCAGTTGCATTAACTTTAGCTCCGTATAATTTGTCAACACCATTTACTATAGCGCTTCTTCCTTCTATTTTTATATCTGCTCCCATTCTGTTGAATTCAGCAACATGCATAAATCTATTTTCAAATACAGTTTCTATAACAACTGCTGTACCATTAGCTATTGTAAGCATTGCCATAAACTGTGCCTGCACATCTGTTGGGAATCCAGGATGTGGAAGTGTTTTTATATCTATTGGTTTTAATACTTCTGGTCCTATTACTCTAACCGCATTTTCCATTTCGATTATTTCACAACCAGTTTCTCTTAATTTTGCTATTATTGGTTTTAAGTGTTCCATAAGTACGTTTTCCACAGTTATATCACCTTTTGTCATAGCTGCTGCAACCATATATGTAGCTGCTTCTATTCTGTCAGGTATTACTGTATGTTCAGCACCTTTTAAAGATTCAACACCTTTTATTTTTATTGTATTTGTTCCTGCACCTTTAACATTTGCTCCCATTTCATTTAGGAAGTTAGCTAAGTCAACTATTTCTGGCTCTTCTGCTGCATTTTCTATTATAGTTGTTCCTTCTGCTAATGCTGCAGCCATCATTATGTTTTCTGTAGCCCCTACTGATGGGAAATCAAGGTATAATTTGTTCCCAGTTAGTTTTTCTGTTTTTGCTTCAACAAATCCATGATCTATTTCTACTTCTGCCCCTAATGATTTAAATCCTTTTAGATGTAGGTCTATAGGTCTTGTTCCTATAGCACATCCTCCTGGCATAGATATTTTTGTATGGTTAAATCTAGCAAGTAAAGGTCCCATCACTAAGAATGAAGCTCTCATTTTTCTAACTAGTTCGTATGGTGCTTCACAAGTAGTTATATTGCTTGCATCTACTGTTAAAGTAGTTCCTTCATATGTTACTTCAGCACCTAAATGTCTTAAAAGATCTGATATAACATGAACATCTCTAAGATTTGGTACTCCTTTTAAAACTGATTTCCCTTCTGCAAGTAATGTAGCTGCTATTATTGGTAATACAGCATTTTTTGCTCCGTCTATTTTAACTGTACCTCTTAAAGGTTCACTCTTTTTAACTATTATTTTTGGCATATTTTTTCTCCTCTAACTTTTATCTATATTTAATTTGGCTATCTCTCATATTTATATATTTATTCTATCGTCTAGTATTTTTATGTTTATATTCTATTTTAATACACTGTTTTTTAGTGTATTTATGTTTAATTTTTATTTTTATCGTATTCTTTATTATATAATAATTTTCTAAAAATTTCATTACTCTTGATGAGTTTGTAACCTTTTTTAATTAGTCGCAAAATTTGAATCATTTCATCATTTATCTACAATTCAACATTTTACGCCTTATCAATTATATCACTTTATGTAAACTTTATGAAGGGATTAACAAAAAAAAGACTGTATTTTTATAAATACAGTCTTTTCTAAAAAATAATCTATTATTCTATTTTAATTATTCACCTTTAACTAGGTTGTATTCGTACTGTTTAACACCGTCTGCATTGTAAACATCTGTAAATCCATTGTCTACTAAGAACTGTGCTAATTTTCCACTCTTGTTTCCTGAGTTGCAGTATACTATAACCTTTTTGTCTTTGTACTGTTCTAATTCACCTAATTTATCTTCAGCTTCATCAACGAATACGTTTATAGCACCATCGATATGTCCTTTAGCGAAATCTTTAGCATCTCTAGCGTCTATTACTACAGTGTTAGCAGTATCTTTCATTGCTTCTACTACTTCATCACCTTTCATAGTTTTAACTTCTGCTTTTTCTGCTTTAGGTTCTTCTTTACCCTGAACTAATTCATATTCATACTGTTTAACACCATCTGCATTAGAAACATCTGTAAATCCGTTGTCTACTAATAACTGTGCTAATTTTCCTGATTTTTTACCTGAGTTGCAGTATACTATAACTTTTTTATCTTTATACTGTTCAAGATCACCAAGTTTAGATTCAGCTTCATCTACAAAAACATTTAATGCTCCTTTTATATGTCCAGCTTCGTATTCAGAAGCATCTCTAGCATCTATTACTACAGTGTTAGCATCTTTCATAGCTTCCACTACTTCGTCACCTTTTATAGTTTTAACTTCTGCTTTAGCCTGTTCCTGCTGAGTATCTTCTTTTGGAGCTTCTTCCTGTTTACTACATCCAACAGCACCTATAGATAATACTAATGCTGCACCTATTGCTAGAACTTTAAATTTTTTGTTTAATTTCATTTTGTGTCCCTACCTTCCATAGTTGATATGCGTTCTTGCTTTAATTATAACATATAAAAACATTTTTTTACGATTTTAATCTTTTTAATTTATAGTTAATAACTATAGTATAACCAAGTAATATAGTTTTGGTAAATATATAATTTATTCATTTATTCATAAGTTTTACTTATGAATATTTTTTGCATAAAAAAAAGTGTATTTTCATACCAATGTCATTAAGTTAGCATTGTTAATGAGGTTATCTAAAAGAAAAATAGCAGG
>UQCY01000116.1 GCA_900539645.1 uncultured Clostridium sp.
ATTATTTTGAAATTTTTAATTATATTTAATGTACTTATAACATATATAAAAATAATTATAAAGTTTACCATAATTCTATTTAAAAATTAATTTCTTAATTGTTTGAAAGTTATAAAATTATGGGATATTTTGCAAAGCACTTTCAAAAATTGACAATAAATGAATCCCCTCTTTCACTAAATAAATCATTTTGAAATGATTATTCAAAAAACTGATATATTCTGACAAATGTCATAAAAGATTTCAAAAGAGATTTTTTAGAATATATTTGTGAAATTATAATGAATTATATTTTTTGTTAAATCTAGATAAATATTTAAATTTAAAGCTTTATAAAGATTATTTTAATTTCAAATGGTAAACAGATTGTATACAGTATCTAAACAATTTGCTCTTTTTATTAAATATTCAAAAAATGAAATTTGCAAAAAACAATCTTGCGTTTTTTGAAACTACTTGTTATAATATATATGTAAGATGAAATAAGAAATTAGATTTAATTCATAAGGAGGTACTAAAATGTTAGCATTATCAGCAAAAGTTATATGTTCAGCTCTTATAATATTCCCAGCAATGTATTTAATGGCTAAAGCTGTTTAATTTGTTTTTTAGGATATTATACTTGTTATATTTTTATTAAATAATCGGTTTAATCCGAGAAATGAAGAGGAAAAATAAATGTATACGGAAAATTGTAATCGAAAATAGCCTGGATCTTTACAGATTGATTAGTAAAGACCAGGCATTTTTTATGTGGATTTATAGTGTTTTGTTATGGTAAGCTGCATAAAAAGAGAGCAACCTTGTTATTGGCTGCTCTACTCTTTTAAAATGTTCATTTTGATAAGTATAACTTTTTATATACTTTTATTATAATCTGCAATAACTTGCATTATGTCCTTTGAGCATCATTTTCCTTTTGGATTTAACTCTTTACACATTCCTTTTGTACATGCTCCAGTGGAAATTTGTATGTCTTTAAGAGTTTTTGCTCCATTATCTAAAGCTTGTATGATGTCCGCTTTTGTCACATTAGAACAATAGCAAATGATTTCGTTATCCATAGCAACCTCCAAGTTATAGTTATACAATTCTATTATAACATGGATATAACATAGAAGTCAACAGCTGCTAAAAAAGTTTCTTTAGAAGCGAATTTTTTCTTTTATGTCAGGATGTTTCATTCTTAGGTATTCCAGAATATGCTTGAAAGGATAAGGTCTAACACTTTCTGTATTATTTCCTCTAATGTGATAGTTTTTAAGCATTCCTAAGATATCTAAAATTATTTCAGAATCATCACCGTTTCCATCAGGAAGAGGATTTATTCTATAAGAATTATTTAAATTAAATACAGTAGTATTTACATCTCCTCTAGGGTACCCTATAGTATAATAAAAATAGCCATTTATAATAAAAACTATTTTATCAACATATGGATAGTAATTTTTTTCTTTAAAATATTTATTAGTTTTATGCTTATATTTAATTCCATCGCTCATAGACTCTGAGATTAAAGAATCAATTTTTTCTTTTTTAGGCATTACAAGATACTCTGTATGCTCTATCTCATTTAAATTACCATCCTTTTCAACAAGACAAATATTTCCTGCATCTTTTAAAGTTGCTAAATAATTTGTATATCTCTCACCTATCTCCTTTTTATCTTATGTAATAGAAAAATTACCAGCTGCATCTATATTCATCATACAGTGAATAGATTCATATTCTTTTTTATCAGAATTGTTATCCTTAGTTATTTTAAGTCCAAGATAGAACTTACATGCTCCAAACTTCCAATTATCAATAAACCTGTTATAAACTTCTCTTTTTATTAATAGCTCGCTAAGACATTTTCTTAAGATAGCATTAAGATAAGTATAAGTTCTATTCTTATTTACATCTTTCTTTTCTAGGGCTTCTATAGTAATACATTGATGTAAAAGATCTTTTGCAAAAGAATTCTTTATGTCTGGAAGTTTGTTTTTAGAGTAATATTCTGCATCATGTATAATACATATATTAGGACAAGATATATCAACTTTATTAGAAATACTTATATCTAATTCTGAATTATAATCATATAAAATTTCTAAAAATTTTTCTAACCTATCGCTATTTTCATCAATAGCATCTGATAAAAAAACATTGACCTTATTTAGAATTTTATGGTCTTTATTGAGTTTATTATGAGTTTTTTTAGATGTCGCAGCTTCTATTCTTTGATACATAGCTTCTCTATCCATAAAATCTAACTTAACAATACCTTCATATTCCCTATTAAAATCATCAATTAGATTTATTAAAATGTCTAATTTTGTTGTTTCATTAGGATGATTTAGTTTTAAATTATCAAAATTAACAGTAGCCTTTTTATCTGATGCCATAACATAAACGTCCTCATCAGTTTCAGACCAATTGAAGCAAGGTTCTATCTTGATAGTATCGTGTTGACCTAATCTAACAAAGTACTTTTGTTTATTCTTATATTTTTCAATTAAAAAAGGTTTACTCCTATCAAATAGGCTGAATGTAACCACTTTAAATTTTAAAAGCTCATCCTTAACAGAAACGTTTAAAGTTCTAATTACATCTAAGTCACGTTCATTTTTTAGATAGATATAAATATACAGTTGCCCATCAAGAATTGTAGTTTCTGTTCTAGATTTTGCAAGTGCATTAAATAAAAGTCTATATACGATATCTAGCTTCCCTCTACTATCTTTTTCAGCTGCTGAAATGCTTTTATTTTGTTTACAAGATGCTTCTCTTTTTCTATCTAAATACTGCATTTTATCTTTTACATCTATATCAGATAAATCAATTGAAATCTTCTTATAACTAAATTTATTAGAGTTTTTATCAGATGAATCTATTTCATCAAAAAGTTTATCCCAATCAAAATTAGTATTAGATTCCAGTAAAACATAAACAGATAACCTATTATCAAATGCTATTGATACTATGTCTTTATTTTTGAATAGCTTTGAGGAAATCTTAGGTATAATATTTTTGTAATAATACTTTCTTTCATCATTATCTGTAATACGAGAGTATTGAATTCTATAAATTTTATATTTATTATTAAACTCTTTAATGTTTAATAGATTGAAATTAATCTCATTTGAACATAATAAAGTTGTACAATAATCATTATTCTTAAAATACGGATTTGAAAAAATAGATTTATTTTTACTCATTTTATCATCTTCTTTCTAAATTTATTCATAAATAATTTCTTTGATTTTAGTAAAGATGTCTTTCTTATCGCCGTCCAAGTTTATTTTTAAATTATTGAAAATATTTATATAAAAAATACCTGGACAAGTTATTAACTTTGTAGAATTATCTTCTCCACAAAACTTATCTAGAAATTCTCTTTCACCGAATTCATCAATTAGATTTATTACAGCAACACAATCTGGTTTTAAAGAGTTTATCTTTTTATTTAACTTCTCTGATAAACCTTCATTAGCAAAATCTTTATGCATACTTGTTTCACTAAAGTTTTTAACATCTATATAAATTATCTTTTCATTTTCATTTATTACAAAGTCAAATTTCTCATAGATTTTAGGACCTTCTATATTTGAAATAGGTATGCCATTTTCAATAAAGAGAGCTTTAACAACCTCTTCACCTAAAGCTCCTTTGTAAATATTGTTAAAAACTATAGGTGAAATCATACCATAGTATTTTTCAGATTTATTAATTTTCCAATTTATGCTAAATCCATTTTTTATCCAATGATTGTATACGATGTCGTTTCTAAGCAATTTACTCAGCCTAGAATCTTCAAGAGAAACCTCATACTTAAAAAGTTTAGATGGCTGATAATCTAATCTCTTAGCAACTAGAACATCCTTAAAATCGTTTAAAGAATATATATTATTATTATCATTAGATATATATAAACCGGGTGCATAATAATATATAAAAGGTTTATTAGTTGGATTACCTCTTCCTCTCTTTAAGTTAATATAAAGATCTTCAAGCTTACGATTCATATAAATAGCGTATGGCATCTTATTGAAGCTAGAACTTAACTCCTCCAACTTTTCTTTTGATATAACTGGATATTTTAAAATAATATTTCTTATAGTTTCCCAAAGAATTTGTAAATCTTTACACCATCCATCATCGCTGCGACCTCTATCTAAAATATTTGATAATACTTCATAAATGAATCTATTTTTTTCTTCAAAAGATTTATAGCTATTTTCCTTTGATGCGTTATATAAGATGTCTTTTTCTTTTTTAACATCTTCTATAAACCGTTTAAACTCATTGCTTATTATAGGAATATTCAACTTTTCCTTAACACTAGGTTTAACTGATGAATCAAAATCAACATAATTTACAATATCATAATCATAAAAAATAGCGGAACATGGCTTTTTAACATTAGTTCTACTTATTCTTCCGATTGTCTGATAAATGGTTGTGGTGTATTCTGCTAAAACAGAAGGAGTACTATAAAGATTTTTATATTCTTCAGATGATGGATTTTGAGATTGGAAAGAATTAAATACTTCTTTTAAAAGTATATTCTTTTGAGATTTATCGATTTCTTTCCTATAAAGCAATTCTTCTATCATAAGAAAAGTACGTAACCTTGTATTTATAGTTGCTTTTGAAGTAGTACTTCTATCATTGTTGTCATAATAATTATCGCTTAATTTAGGGATGATATATGCTGGTTTTTCTATATAAATACTATCCCAATCTACATAACCATTATTAGTCCAATCGTTTATAAGATATAGGTAATTATTAGAAATTCTTTGTCTAAGCTCATTTTTACCGATATTAACCTTTAAATTATTTCCTCTACTAACACTTCCGTAAGTTGTAAACATAAATATAGGTTCATTCCTTTTAAATTTATCTTTAATAAATTTGATTTTATCTTGATTCTCATTATTCAAATCTCCAGAGTTGATAACAACAAACATATTATCAGCAGCTTTTTTAGCTTCTTCAAAACTAACATCAAAAACATTAGCATAGATACAAATGGTACCAATTTTTATATTTGAAAGAGAGAAAATCTCATTACCATCCAAATCAATTCCTTTATTTGTCATAATTATCCCATTTGAGATGGCAGCTTTGTTACAAGCATTGCTTTTATAAAGTTCTAAAATATTTTTTATAAAAATCCAAATCTTTTTCAAACGAGTATATTCAAATACAGGATCTGAAATTGATGTTTTTTTAGATTTTTTTAATTTCAATCTAGATTCTAGTGATGCTATATTACCAAAATGATAATTAGTACTTTGATTGATAAAATCAATTTTAGCTCTACTAGGGTTCAATTCTCCTGTAAAAAGAATTGCTAAATCTTTAGCTACATTAACACCAGTATTTTTACAATCAACTTTTATAGACTTTGCTATAGTTTTGATTTCTCTAGGAATACCAGTGTTTATATCAACAGAATAACCTCTTGTTTTATTATAGTAATCATTTTCAAGAGATTTCATTATATCTTCTGGAATTTCGTGTATTTTTATATCTTCTTTATTATATGATTCGAGTTTTTTTGATATATATTTCCAATTAAAATTAGAAATCCCAGGGTGTTCAGCTGTTGCAGACATACCTATAATAAGAGCTTTTGAAGCCCAATCAGCAAGCATAAGCTCTGGAGTATATTTCATTTCATAATTATTTAAGCTGCAATCTCCACCAAATTTTTCTTCCTGTAGAATATTTACTATAGAGAACCCTCTATCATACACAGAATATAGAAATGTTGAATTGGAAGATAGTTCTTTATTGAAATTTTTGTTTTCTACTATATCTAATATATAGTTTACAAAATTTAAAGAACTGTCTTTTGAAAAGTTTAACTTCTTTAATACAGAGGAAATACTATCACTATCAGATAGCTCTATTTTCTTTCTGTGTTTTCTTCTTTCTTTGTATACTTTTGCTATAGAAGAGAATTCAAAGAAAGCTGAGTTGATGTAGTGCGATATATCATTTATTATGGTATTTAAATCTAAAAACTCAAAATCAGCAAGGCTATTCAAATCATTTTTAGAAATTATAATATTGGATTGAATATCCGGATTAATAGTTTCTAGAGCTTTACAATAAG
>UQCY01000117.1 GCA_900539645.1 uncultured Clostridium sp.
ACTTATAAAGTAAAATATTTTTTGGAAATCTCTTTTATTATATTTTTAAACTCTTCTCTCAAATTATAAGGCTCCAATAGTTCGACATTAGGACCAAAAGAAAGGAGATAAGAGAAAAGATAATCATTTGAAGGAAGATTAGTATTTACAATCAAGAATTCATCATCAATCTCTATCTCAGATTTATCAAATTCATCAAAAACTCTATAAGAAACACTCTTATCAAACATAAGTTTAACAGGAACAAGATTTTGATTATAAAAAGCATTATCTACAATAGAGCTTGTTTCATCACATTTTTCAAATTTATCATCTAAAACTTCTAAGTGATTTATCCTAGAAAGTTTAAAAAGTCTATAATCATTTCTCAAAAGGCAAAATCCATAAATATACCAATTATAGCTTTTGAAAAGCAATTTAATAGGCTCTATTTTTCTATAAGTTGAATTACCTTTACTATAATATTCGAAAGAAATAACCTTCTTGTCTAATATTGCAAACTTTATACTATTAAAAATATCCTGAGAAGGCTTGTTATAACGCCAATTAGATAAATCAACTTCAATCCAATTTCTAGCATTTGTATTGAAAATAGCGGACAGTTTGTTTAAAAGGTCATTTGCATCTTCATCCAAGATAAAAGAAAAATCGTTGATAGCAGTTAAAATTTGATCCTTTTCTTCTGCTGAAAATACTGATTTATCTAATATGAAATTATTCATTATATAAACTCCACCATGTCGACCTCTACTTGTACATATTGGAATACCTGCAGAACTAAGAGAATCAATATCTCTGTGGATAGTTCTGGTAGAAACCTCAAATATCTCGGCAAGCTCTTTTACTGGAGTAGTTCCGTTTTTTAAAAGGTAATATAAAATTTTAAAAAGTCTACTGTCACTCATAACTTTACCTCTCCAATATTAAAAAAATTAGTTATTATTATTTGCTATTCAATAATTTCTTTAAAGAATTTTTATTTAATAAGCTACACGATTCAAACTTACCGTTTAAAAATGCAGCCCAGTTATTAAATATGCAAGGAAGATTTTTAGCTTTTTCAAGAGAATCAACTAAAATAATATTTACGTCAATATTGTTTTCAGAGCAATAACTACGTACTTCCTCAATAGAATTTACAACAAACGGACATTGATGAGAGTAGTATATAGTCAAAACATCTTCATCTATACTCATTTTCTTAGCGGAATCAGAGAAATGAGGAATATTTTTATCAAGAATATCAGTATTATCAAAAATTAAGCCTAAAAGTTCATACTCGTTGTTTATAGAATCTAAAACCTTAAATCCATACTTAGCAAAAAATTTCTTATCGGATAAGTAAGGTTTCTTTTTCTTTGAGCTAAGAACACATATACCAGATTTCCCTCTATTCTTAGCATCTTCTATACAATAATTTAAAAGCTCATTTGCGTATCCATTGCCTTTAAAAGATCCAGCAACCCAAAGACAGTGAATATATACAAAATTTTCTCCTAAAATAGGAACCCACGCATCTTCAATATCGCAGTACTCGATAAAAACTTTACCTCTCTCATTTAATTTCCTAAAAACATGAGAGCTGTTAAACTGACTTTTTAACCATTCCTTTTTACAAGATACTCCATTTTGATGTTTTTTATCTGAAATTGCACAGCAAATATGTTCACTATCTATATTATCTAGCGTTAAATTTATAAAATTTTTATCCATAGTACTCCTCCAAATTAAAAAAATAATCTAAAACTTATTATTACTACAATTAATTATAACATTTAAATCATGACAAACGATGTCATATTTAATAAATTAAAAAAGACGAAAGCATTGGAAAAACAGAAAACTTATAAAATGTCACTAGTGCATAATGCCAAAAGTGTCATTAGTTTAAATTGAAAACGATATCACAACAAATTATAATAAAATCAAGAAAAGAAAAAGTGATTGGCCAATCATACTACATAGAAAAATCGAAATAATAAATACTAAAAAATGAGCAATCGAAGGGTGGTATGATTTTATGAAAGAAAAGATTCAAGTAATGGGACGTTTCCTTAGTGGAATGGTAATGCCAGTAATAGGGGCGTTCATAGCATGGGGACTTATAACAGCCTTATTCATAGAAACTGGATGGGCTCCAAATGAAAGACTAGCAGCATTGGTATCTCCAATGTCTACATTCTTACTTCCACTATTAATAGCATATACTGGTGGAAAAATGGTACACGGTGAAAGAGGAGGAGTAATCGGTGCAATAGCTACTATGGGTGTTATAGTAGGTGCTGATATTCCAATGTTTATGGGTGCAATGATAATGGGACCTTTATCAGCTTGGGTTATGAAAAAATTTGACCAGGCAATAGAAGGAAAAGTTAAAGCAGGATTTGAAATGCTTGTAAACAACTTCTCATTAGGTATATTAGGTGCAATATTAGCAGCAGTTGCATTATTAGGTGTAACTCCACTTGTTGAAATGTTAAACTCAGCAATGGAAACAGGGGTTAACTTCTTCGTACAGAGAGGACTTCTTCCATTAGCAAGTATACTTATAGAACCAGCAAAAGTATTATTCTTAAACAATGCAATAAATCATGGTATATTCTCTCCAATGGGAATACAGCAGGTTGAAGAAGTTGGTAAATCAATATTCTTCCTACTTGAAGCAAACCCAGGACCAGGTCTTGGAATACTTCTTGCATACTGCTTAGCAGGTAAAGGATCAGCAAAAAGTTCAGCACCAGGTGCAGTAATAATCGAATTCTTAGGTGGTATACACGAAATATACTTCCCTTACATATTAATGAATCCAGTTTTAATAGTAGCAGCAATAGCTGGTGGAGCAACAGGTGTATTTGTTAACCAGATGTTAGGTTCAGGATTAACAGCTCCAGCATCTCCAGGTAGTATAATAGCTATACTTGCAATGTGTCCAAAAGGTGGATACCTTCCAGTATTAGCAGGTGTTGCAGCAGCTACAGCAGTATCATTTGCAGTTGCACTACCATTATTAAAATTCGCAGGTAAAGATGCAGATTTAGAAGAATCACAGAAAAAAGTAAGTGATATGAAGTCAGAAAGCAAAGGTATAGCAGTAAATGCAGAAAAATCAGAAGTTAAATCAGCTT
The DNA here is from genome assembly GCA_900539645.1 of uncultured Clostridium sp. GTDB lineage: Bacteria > Bacillota > Clostridia > Peptostreptococcales > Peptostreptococcaceae > Peptacetobacter. The sequence goes on from UQCY01000117.1 coordinate 3,126, forward strand.
CAGAAGTACATAAAATAGTATTCGCTTGTGATGCAGGTATGGGATCAAGTGCAATGGGTGCAACAGTTCTTCGTAAAAAATTAAAAGAAGCGGGAATAGAAGATATAGAAGTTGTACATGCTCCAGTTTCTTCAATACCAGCAGACGCAGACATGGTAGTTACTCATCATGAGTTAGGAGAAAGAGCTGCTCATAGTAATCCAAATGCACAGTTAGTTCTTATACAGAACTTCTTAGGTGCTCCAGAATACGATGAAGTAGTGGCTCAGTTAAGTAAATAAGGAAAATAATGGCTGTTGCATATTTTGTAGCAGCTTTTTTTCGTCTAATTTAAATAAATAATTAAACAAAAAAAGGACAAGAGCAGTTATTCTCTTGTCCTTTTCTATTATATTTTATAATTCATTAATTGTATCTCTTATATCCATTTTACATATACGCTTTATAGGATAATAAACCGCTAAAACAGAAGCACCAACCACAAACAAGAAAATAAACACAAGTGAATCAATAGGCAAAGTCCACTTAGCATAAGCAAAATGAGAAGAAATCAGAAAGTCGTAAATAAACTTACTAATAGGCAATCCTATAACACATCCAAACAAACATCCACACAACGAATATGTAAATGCCTCAGATGAAATCATTCTCACTATCTGCTTATTACTAACACCTATAGCACGCATAGAACCATACTGATTCATTCTTGCACTGACACTCATTGAAATACTATTCATAATATTTAGCACAGAAACAATGATAATAACTGCCAAGAATCCGTAGATAAATAGCTTAAATGCAAAGAAAGTAGCAGATGTATCCTGATCTCTCATATCATTAAAAATATATTTATTATTTAAAAGATTTTCTACTGATAAAATATCTTTTTCAGAAAATGCTCTTGAAGTTTTAATCATAACTAAAGAATAATCTGACATGCCTGTAAGATTTTTAAAAACTTTATCAGATGCGATAAATGTTATTTTTCCATCTGAAGCTCCATCTTGAGAAAATGGGTTAAGTTTTAATCTACCAGCTATCTCAAAGTTTTTGCCATTAAGAAGTATTTTATCTCCAATATCTACATTATTTTTATCATCTGATATTACAAGGACATAGTTGCCAGTTGTAAATATTTTAGATAAATCACTGCCTTTTTCTAGCAAATCGTCTTTTTCAAGACATTTTAAGTCAAAATCACCGTATGAAATTAAATCGACTTTATCATCTACATCGAGATTTTTACCTAATTTTGTAGGAATATTAAACAAACTTCTACGAGCAAATACCCTTTCAACACCGTTTATCTTTTCTAATTTTGAGATAAGATTTCTATCTACTGAATTATCTCCATCTTCACTCGATATAGAGAGATTATATGAGTTTGAAAATTGAGGAACTAAATGCTCTACAAAATCTATCAAAACAGAAAATGATAAGAATAGAATAATGCTCAATGCAAAAGATCCAGACATAAGCCACATATTTTTCTTTCCAGACGTAGCGTGATTAACACCTAAAGCTGTTTCTATTTTTAAGAATCTACTATTAATAGATTTAGGTTTATTTTCTAAATTGGATGAATTTGTATTAACAGCGGTAATAGGGGAGATTTTTGATGCTTTTTTAGCAGGTGAGTTTGAAGAAATCAACACTGTCACAACTCCTAAAACAATCCCACTTATTATCCCAATATAGCTTATTTTAAACATTGGTATTGTAGAAAACTCAAATCCTACAAAATATTTTAATATCCCACATAGTACCCAAGTACACAATATCCCAAGTACTAAACCTATTGGAATACCTACCTTACACCAATTTAAAGCTTCTAATCTTACAAATGTTTTTATCTGCTTTTTACTCATTCCGATGCAGCTCATCATTCCAAAGAACTTTATTCTTCTCACAACTGTACTATTTATACTACTTGAAATCATAAGGATACTAGCTATAGAAACTAGTATAAATAGGAAAATAGCTACAGAGAATAGATTTTGAACAGTTGAGCTATTTTGCAATAGATAATCCACACTAAAATCAGCATGAGTAGAAGCAAGATTTTCATATTCCATTCTAACTCCCATTTCAGCCATACTAAAAATAGCTGTAACCAAGAAAACAGAGCAGGTAATACACATTATTGTAAGTCTGTTTTCTCTTTTGTGAATTTTAGAAGATATAGGTATTAAACTAAGATAACTTTTCATAATTAATACCTCCCAAAATCTGTAAGAACACCATCAGATACTTCAATTATTCTATTTGCAGCCTGTGCAATTCCGTTACTATGTGTAATCATAATAATTGTCTGTTTGTATTTTTTAGTAGCATTTTTTAATAAAGTAATAACCTCGCTGCTATTTTTAGAATCCAAGTTTCCTGTTGGTTCATCGGCTAATATTAGAGCTGGTCTAGTTATTAAAGCCCTACCAATAGCAACCCTTTGTTGCTGTCCACCAGATAACTGACTAGGAAGGTGATTTCTTCTTTCTTTTAAGTTAAGCACAGAAAGTATTTCTTCAAGATAGTCCATATCTGGTTTCTTATAATCTAACAAAATAGGGAAGATTATATTCTGTTCTACAGTTAGCTCTGGAATTAAATTGAAATTCTGAAAAACAAAACCTATATTTCTTCTTCTAAAGATAGTTAGTTTTTCGTTGTCCATATTAAATATATCGTTTCCGTCTATAAATACCTTTCCAGATGTAGGAGTATCTATCCCTCCAAGTATATTTAAAAGAGTACTTTTACCAGATCCAGATTCTCCAACTATTGCTACGAATTCTCCTTTAGAAACAGAGAATGTAGCATCTTTTAAAGCTTCTACTTTTGTATCTCCAGCACCATAAGTTTTAGAGATTGATTTAACTTCTAATAAATCCATATTTATCAACACCTCTCTTTATTTGATACTGAAAGTTTAACATCCCAATATTACTCGGATATTACTCTAATACTACAATTTTGTAGGAATT
>UQCY01000118.1 GCA_900539645.1 uncultured Clostridium sp.
TTTTCTTTTAACTGAATTCTTTCTTTTTCTTCGTCCTCACAAATAGCTATACGATATTTTTCCATAACTTTTCCTCGCATTTTATTAAAAAGTATTCTTATACTTTAAATTATATCATAGATTTATTTTTTTATTATTTCAAAACTTTAAAACTGATTAGATTAAATAAAAGATATATATGATATAATTAAATGATAAACATTTTTGAGAGGAGAAAAATTATGGCATTAGACGGATTAGTTATCCATTCAATTGCAGACGAATTAAATTCTCTGTTGAATGGTGCAAAGATAGATAAAATATATCAACCTGAGGAGGACGAGATCCTTCTTCAGATAAGAAACAACAAGGTAAACTACAGACTTGTGCTTAGTGCAAGTGCATCAAATCCAAGAGTTTACTTAGCTGAGGATTACAAGAAAAACAATCCTAAGAAAGCACCTGTTTTCTGTATGCTACTTAGAAAGTATGTTCAGGGCGGTGTGATTACGAATATTGAGCAGATTGGTTTTGAGAGAATTTTAAAGATAAGTGTAGAGTCTTTTGATGAATTAAAAGAAAAGACTATCAAGGATATCTACGTTGAGATAATGGGTAGACATAGTAATATTATCCTTGTCCAGAGAAATGAAAATAGGATAGTAGATGCAGCTAAGAGAATCCCTGTTAGTGTGAGTAGGGTTAGACAGATACTTCCAGGTCAAGAGTACAACCTTCCTCCAGCTCAGGACAAATTAAATCCACTTGACAGTATTTCTCTTGCTGATTTTTCTAGTAGAATTAAATCTTTTGAAGGACCTTGCTTCAAATCAATTTACTCAGAATTTTTAGGGATAAGCCCTTCAATAGCTAGAGAAATATGCTTTAGAGCTGGAGTAGAAAAAAGCGAGCCTACTGCTTCACTTTCAGATTCAGATTTAAAAAATCTATTCAATGCATTTGAAAATTTATTTAAAGATATAAAAGAAGGAAATTATTCACCTTGTATCATACTTAATGAAAAAATTGATAAAATAGTAGATTTTGGATGTATTAATATGGATATGTACCACGAATTTACTACAATTCACAAGGACAGCATATCTGCAGCTATAGAAGATTACTACAAGACTAAGGATATAAAAGATAGAATAAATCAGAGAGCTTCTGTTATGAAGAAAAATATCTCTATTAAGTTGGAAAGACTTATCCACAAATTAGAAAAACTTGAAAAAGAACTTGAAGAGTCTGAAAACGCTGAGATTTTTAAAATTAAGGGTGAACTTATCACTTCTTATATATATATGATTGAAAAAGGTATGGAAAGCGTAGATGTTCAAAACTTCTATGATCCAGAGTATAAGACTGTTACAATAGCTCTTAAAAAGAACTTAACTCCTTCTGAAAACGCTCAGAAGTACTTTAAAAAATACAACAAACTTAAAAACGCAAAGATAGAAATAACAAATCAGATGGCTATGACTAAGGAAGAAATTGAATACCTTGAAAATACGATACTTGGTATAGAAAACTGTGAAAATCTTAAAGAACTTAAAGATATAAGAGAAGAGCTTGTTAAAACAGGATATGTAAAATCTCAGAAAAAAATCGGCAAAAAAGAGATACAACCTTCTACTGCGCCAATGGAATTTAAATCATCTGAAGGATATCAGATTTTAGTTGGAAAAAACAATAGACAGAACGATTACCTTACTCTAAGACTTGCAGATAACGACGATATTTGGATGCATACTAAAGATATCCCAGGTTCTCACGTTATAGTTAAGTGTGCGGGACATGAGCCTTCTGACCAGACATTATTTGAAGCTGCTGTTTTAGCTGCTTATTACAGTAAAGCTAGAATGTCAGCAAAGGTGCCAGTAGATTATACTAAGAGAAAAAATGTTAAAAAGCCTGGTGGAGCAAAACCTGGAATGGTGATATACGAAACTAATAATACTGCATACGTTACACCTACTGAAGAAATCGTTGCACAGTTAAAAATAAAATAAAATATTTTTTTAATTTTATTAATATTTTTTGTCAAAATCTATTCACTTTTTTTATTATTGTGCTAAAATTAAAGATGGTAATAAAATTTTATAAATAGCCAGGAGGTAGTTTTGCAATGAAAACTCAGAGATTAAATGCCGTTTTAGAACAGATGAAAAAAGACGGAATACAGCAGATGATAGTAAGTGATCCTTACTCAATATTCTACTTAACAGGATTAATGTTACACACAGGAGAAAGATTATTCGCTCTTTACCTAAATGTAGATGGTAACCACAAATTATTCGTAAATGAATTATTCCCAATAGAACAGGATCTTGGAGTTGAAAAAGTTATCTTCAAAGATACTGACGATTCTGTAAAAGTTGTTGCTGACAGAGTTGACCACAATGCTGTTATGGGTATAGACAAAAACTGGCCAGCAAGATTCTTACTAGGATTAATGGAACATGGAGCTGGAAGCAAATTCGTTAACGGTTCTTACATAATAGACAGATTAAGAATGTGCAAAGACGAAGAAGAAAAAGAATTAATGAGAAAAGCTTCTCAGTTAAATGATAAAGCAGTTGAAAGACTTCAGAAAGAAATAACAGCTGATTTAACTGAAAAACAGTTAGTTACAGTTCTTAAAGGAATATACGAAGATCTTGGTGCTGATGGATTATCATTCGATCCAATAATAGGATTCGCTGCTAATGGTGCTAACCCACACGGTGAACCAGGAGACAGATACGTTAAAGAAGGAGACGCTATAATACTTGACCTTGGTTGTATAAAAGACCACTACTGCTCAGATATGACAAGAACAGTATTCTATAAATCAGTTCCTGAAAAAGGAAAAGAAATATTTGATATAGTTCTTGAAGCTAATAAGAGAGCAATAGAAAAAGTTAAACCAGGTGTAAGATTCTGTGACATAGATGCTGCTGCAAGAGACTACATAACAGAAAAAGGTTACGGAGAATACTTCACTCACAGAACTGGACATTCTATAGGTCTAGAATGCCACGATATGGGAGATGTTTCTTCAGTTAACACTGAAGAATTAAAACCAGGTATGATATTCTCAGTAGAACCAGGTATATATCTACCAGGAGAATTCGGAGTTAGAATAGAAGACCTTATATTAGTAACTGAAGACGGTTACGAAAACTTAAATGCTTACAACAAAGAATTAGTTGTTGTTGGAAACTAATTAGTTATAGTAGACTAATACTAGCCTTACGGAATAACTTAAACAAAAATTTTATTACAATTTAATATCAAAAGAGGTTACTGCATTTGCAATAACCTCTTTTTTTATTATCTTATTTATTTTTATCAAAACCATACTCTTTTTAATCTAACTTAATTTATATTATAGTTATTATCACTTCTTCAATTTTTCTAGATTCTACTTTTTCAACTTTGATTTTCATACCAAATGCCTCTATTTCAAACTTCTCTCCATCATTAGGTATTCTCTGTATCTTTTCTAGAATCAATCCCGAAATAGTATCGTAATCTAAATCATTAGGAAAATCTATATCAAATTTATCCGATAAATCATCTAAACTCGTACTTCCCTTTATCTTCCAAGTTTTCTCAGAAATCTTAACATCCTCGTCATCACACTCATCGTATTCGTCGTATATATTACCTACTATCTCTTCTAACAAGTCTTCCATAGTTATCAGACCTATGTTTTCACCATACTCGTTTATAACTACGGCTATATGCGTGTTATTTTTCTGCATATTTTTAAATAATAGGAAAGAGCTCATACTATCTGGTATGAAATACGGTTTTCTTAGATTATCCATTATATTCACTTCATTTTTGTTTACGACAACATCTTTATTTACTAAATTATCCGATTCCTCATTTTCTTTTGCAAAACAGCTATATACCTCAGCAAAGAAATCCTTAGCATAGAGTATCCCTTTTATATCGTTGTCATTTTCTCCATAGACAGGATATCTTGAATAGCCTGTTTCGTGGATTTTTTCTTCTATATCAGTTAAGCTATCATTTTCATAAATCCCAACAACTTCTGATTTATGAGTCATTATCTCTCTTACACTAGAATCAGAGAAATCAAAAACATTGTCTATCCATTCTTTTTCGTCTGAATTTATTGTTCCACCTGTGTTCCCTATTTCAAGCATCATTCTTATTTCTTCCTCTGTGATAGAGTCCTCTTCTTCGTTTGTATCTATTCTTAACCCTTTTAACACTACATTTGTAGATAGAGATAAGAATTTTACAGCAGGTTTTACAACAGTAGAAATAGCAGAAACTGGTATACACGCAAATCTAGCCACTTCCATAGGTTTCTGCATAGCTATCCTTTTAGGAACTAGCTCCCCTAAAACAAGTGTAAAGTACGATAATATTATCGTTATTAAAATCAATGAAGCTGTGCTCATCATCTCATAAGACAATACCTTTACATTTAAAGTATTGTATATGAAGTCTGCCAAGTATCCAGAAAGCCCATCCGCAGCAAATGCACTGGCTATAAAGTTTGCAAATGTTATACCTATCTGTATTGTAGATAAAAACTCTGAAGGATCTTCAGATATATCAACCAATTTCTTGGCAATATTGTCCCCTTCATCTGCCATTTTCTTTAATTTAATTTTATTTGTCGATATCAGCGCCACCTCTGTCATCGCAAAGAAGGCATTTATCATTATTAAAACTACCTGAAATATTATTTGTTTATACATTTTTAATCTCCTCGTTATTAAATATTGTTTTTATTTTTATATTTTCTTATTCTTTATCTCTAAATAAAAACTTATACTTAACATACGAGTTTGATTAATTTTTTTCTAATTTTTGAAGCAACTACAGAAAAATAAATAAGGTCTATATATTTATTCCTAGATAAATTTATAGACCTCTTCTCCTCGTCACTATCTCCGTTATCCATAATTTCACCTCACAAAATATTGTTGATGAATATTATATTATAACTCGTTTTTTTATTCAATATTGTAAAAATAAATTTAACATTTATTTAATATTTTATGCATTTATCATTTCTGGTAATTCTATTGCATTTAATAATACGCAACCATCAGAAGTATATGTACCCATTACAGTACCTATTCCACAGAATACAACTTCTCTGTAGCTTTTTCTCTCCAATATCATATCCCTTACTTTTTCAGCTTTTGCTAAACAATTAGAATGACCTATAAATAGTGTTTTCTTTTCAGTATCTGAAGCACCTTCTAAGAATAAATCAACTAATTTTTTCATACTTCCATTTTCACCTCTAGCCTTGTCAAATGGTTTTACTAGACCTTCATTTATTTGTACAAGAGCTTTAAAGTTAAATGTATTGATTATACTTCCAGCTAATCTGCTTATTCTTCCACCTTTTATAGCATTTTCTAAAGTCTGAAGTACTCCTATAAACTTAGTGTTATCTATAAGTTTTTCTACTTCTTCAGATATTTCATCTATGTTTTTACCATGCTCTGCTAACTGAGCTGCATATACAGCAAGTATCCCCTGCCCTATAGATCCACTCATTGTATCCATTATCTTTACTTTATTTGTGTGTTCTTCTTCATTGTACATATCATTTGCAAGTACTGCACAGTTGTATGTAGCTGAAAGTTTTGATGTCAATGTAAGAACTAATACATCGCTGTCGTTTTTTTTGTATATTTCTAAGAACTTGTCTGGTGATGGACAAGATGTTTTAGGAAGCTCTTTTTCCTTTTTCATTCTTGCGTAGAAATCTTCTATAGTAATTCCTTTTCCACCATAATATACGTCTTCCCCAAAAGCGACGTCCATTTCTGCTATTTCTATTCCATATTTTGCTGCTATATTATCTGGTAAATCAGATGCTCTATCTGTAACTATTCTAACTTTACTCATTTTTCCCTCTCCAAATCCTCTAATCAATTTGTTTTGTCGGTCGACCGGTATATAAAAGTTTCTCGGTCACTCGGTCGAATTTTTCATTCTTATATTATTATATATTTTTTAGTACTAGGTGTCAATATTAGTTTATAATAGTTTGTTTTTATAACTTGTATATTTTAACTTTGATTTTTTATTATATTAGATGATTTTTCTAA
>UQCY01000119.1 GCA_900539645.1 uncultured Clostridium sp.
TTTAAATATTAGGCTCATTATTTACAAATAGAGTAAAGTTCGCTCATTCCTTTAAATGAAACTCCTCCACCTATTTGATATACATGATCTGCATATTTTCCAGAAAGCACGTTTTTCTGTGCATCTGTAAGTCCGTTTGTATTTACTAAAACTACTGGGCAGTTTCTCTGTGCTGCCATAGGTCCTGCAGAAAGAGCATCAACTAATACATTTGATTTAGCTGCGTAAACATTGCTGAATCCACCTGTGTAAAGTTTTTCTATTACTTTAGCATTTGTTTCTTCTCTGTTGTTACCAGCTATTCTATTTGCAGTTACATCATTTGTTGTTATTTCATTTACTGAGTTTATTACATTGTCTGATATAACTTTATTTCCACCTATGAAGTAAGCATCTTCAAGGTTCTGTTCTTTTAACCATGCATACATTTCAGGATTTATAGAATCTTTTCCTGTTAGTATTATTGGCTGTTTGTCAGCTCCAGCTTTTGACGCTACTGAAAGCGCATCTGCTTCACCTGTTCCAGCTACTATGTAAGCTGTATTTATTTCTGCTCCACTTTCAACAAGTTTTTTAGCTATTTCAAATGAAGTTGCGTATCTGTCTTTACCGGCTATTCTCTGTACTTCAACAGCATAGTCATTTGCTATCTTAGCTTCTAATGCTTTGCTAACTGCATTTTCTCCACCTACTATTATAACTTTCTGAGGTGCTATTTCTTTCATTCTATTAGCTGTTTCACTTGGTAAATTATTTGTATTTGCTAATAGTATTGAAGCATTTTCTGATGCTGCAAGAGGTGTAGCAGCTATACCATCTGCAACTGCATTACCATTTACAAGTACTACAGTTCCACCAGTTGCGTAGTTCATCTTACTTATTTCAGTAGCTGTAGAGAATCTGTTGTTTCCTTTTATTACATCCCATTTTGAAATTGCTTCCCCATTTTCATTGAATGAGTAATCAATTCCATCTATGTTCTGTTCTCCAGTTACCATTGCTCCAGTCTGGTCAAAGTAGTATGATTTACCATTTAATTCTAACCATCCTATGTGAGCTGGACCATTTTTATCGAAGTAGTATTTGAAATCACCTTCAGTTATCCATCCAGTTTTCATAACACCATCTTTATCGAAGTAATATTTTTTACCGCTTATTGTCTGCATTCCTTTATCAGTTAAACCATTTGCTGCGAAGTGGTATTTTTTACCTGATATAGTTAACCATTCATTAGCTGCATATTTTCCATTTGCTTTTAAGTATTTTTTCTGACCATTTACAGTTTTCCATCCAGCCTTTATAGGTTCTTTGAATGAAACGCCGTATTTTTTAGCTATCTGCGCGTCAGTTTTTGTACTGTAGTCTATTAATACAGTACATCCAACATTAACCTGAGGGAATAACCATCTTATTTCTGCATTGTGCATTCTTATACATCCACCAGAAACGTGTTTCCCTATAGAACTTTCTTTGTTATTTCCATGAATACCATAAGTGCTTCCACCAAATATACCCATCCATCTATTTCCTAATGGGTTATTTGGGTGTCCACCTGGAATACCACCAGAATAGTATGGTCTATTTACTATTTTGTTTGCTACCCTAGTCTTACCTGTTGGTGTAGGTGTGCTAGGTTTTCCAGATGCTACATTAAATGTTTTTACTAGCTTATCATTGTTGTAAAATGATAGTTTGTTGTATTTCGTATTAACTATAATTAACTGTTTTGAGGCTGCTTCTACAGTAGTTGTTGGAACGACTGCTGCAAACACCATAAAAACAGACATTAGTACAACGAGATACTTTTTAACAAGTTTCTTCATTACTCTAAATCCTCCTACAAACTAAATTTATTTTTTATATCCATTTGGATTATTTTTTTGCCATCTCCAAGAGTCTTCACACATTTCTCTTAATCCACACTCAGCTTTCCATCCTAATTCTTTTTCGGCTTTAGTAGGATCAGCATAACACTCAGCTATATCCCCTGCTCTTCTATCTACTATTTCATAAGGTATGTCTATTCCACTTATTTCAGAGAACATATTTATCATTTCTAATACACTATAACCTGTTCCTGTACCTAAGTTGTACACCACAAGTCCTGGATTTTCTTTTAGTTTGTCTATTGCTTTTACATGACCTTTTGCTAGGTCTACAACATGTATATAATCTCTAACTCCTGTTCCATCTGGAGTTGGATAGTCGTTTCCAAATACATTTACTTTTTCAAGCTGCCCTATTGCAACTTTTGTTATGTAAGGAACTAAATTGTTAGGTATACCATTTGGATCTTCACCTATTTTTCCACTCTTATGAGCACCAACTGGATTGAAGTATCTAAGTATAGCTATATTCATGCTATCGTCTACCTTTGCTATATCTTTTAACATTTCTTCTATCATAAGTTTTGTTCTTCCATAAGGGTTTGTTACTGATAGTGGGAAATCTTCAAGTATTGGACACTTATGAGGATCCCCGTATACAGTTGCTGAAGAACTAAATACAAAGTTTTTAACATCGTATTTTTTCATTAAATCAAATAATGTTAGTGTTGATATTAGGTTGTTGTTGTAGTATTCTATAGGTTTTTCTACAGATTCTCCAACAGCTTTTAGACCTGCAAAATGAATTATTGAATCTATTTTATGATTTTTAAATATTTCATCCATTTTATCAAAATCTCTAACATCTACCTCGTAGCAAATTACTTCTTTGTCTTTTCCTGATAATTCTTTTATTTTTTCTATTACAGTAGGATTACTATTGCAGAAATTATCAGCTATTATTACTTCATATCCCTCTTCAAGTAATTCTATTGATGTGTGGCTTCCTATATAACCAGCGCCACCTGTTACTAATACTGCCATTTTGTTTACCTCTTTCTCTAATTAACTTCTTTTTTTATTTTTAACAATTTCATTTTTAAATACTATTTTTCATTTCAAACGCTATAAAGATATAATAACACACTTAGATAAATTCATCAAATTTACAGATAATATTAATTCATATATTTTTCACTTTTTAAAACAGTTAATGTTATCTCAGGTCTGTTCAAAACTCTTATAGGTATTACACTATTTCCAAGTCCTCTACTGACCACCATTTTTGTTTTTTTCTTGTTTATTACCCCTTTTGTGTACTTAGGCATAAATCCCTGATGAGGGGCGTATATTCCCCCTATAAAAGGAATTCTTATCTGTCCTCCATGCGCATGTCCTGAAAATACTAAATCGTATCCAAATTCTGCATAATCATCTATATGCTCTGGTCTGTGAGATAATAATATACTGTATTCATCAGATTTTATTTTATTTTTTAGATTACCTAATATCTCTGGTACATATTCCTCTCTATCTTCAAATCCAGTATCTATTATTCCAGCTATTTTAATCTCTGAATTTTTATGTTTTATAGTTTTTACGTCGTCATCCAAAATATTTACATTGTATTTTTCTAAAATCTTTTTAACTTTATCGTATTTAAAAGACCATACCTCATGGTTTCCAGATACATAGTACATTGGAGCTATTCCTTTTGCTTCAGCTAAGAACTCTTCCATATACTTAGTTCCCCATTTTCTTCTATCAACAATATCTCCTGTAATTACAATTAAATTGGGATTTGCAGCCTTAATTTTTTTAATTAATCTATTTTGATTTTTCCCAAATTCCTTGTTATGAAGGTCAGATATCTGCACTATTCTGTACCCATCAAAGTCGGACGGTATTCTTTCACTGCTGATAAAGTACTTCGTTGTAACTATATCATTAGTTCCCCAGATTAATAGAAGTGCTACAATTAGGATAAATGCCGTTAATATTTTTATTTTATTATTTTTCATAAATATCTCGCTTTCAATTTTTAATTTTATTCAGTAGCATTTCTTTTTTATTCTTGTTTCTTTTATTTCTATATTATAATCTATTAGAATTTCTTTTTCTATCATATTTTCAAATTTATGAATTCATTTATAAATCTATAATAATGATTAATTTATATAGAAAAAAACTATTATTTTATCTTCTAAAGTTGTATAATGTAATTAAAGATAAGAAAATTTATTATTTTCAGAAAAATCAACTTGTTTGCTATTTAGCAAAAAGATCGGAGGATAAGTTATGAACAAAAATAGAATTGTTGAACCTCTTGAAAATGCAAAAGATTTTGTAGAAGACAAAGTAACACCACTTACTATATTATTTGGCGTCGTAGCATGCCTTTTAGGTGTTGGATTGATTTATCTAGCGTACCTATTAATATCTCATTTTTCTCATCCAGATGAAGATTAGATAATTTTTTCAATAAAAATGGCTAACACATTAATTGATTTTAAATGTGTTAGCCTATATTTTTGCCTATTTTTAGTTTTTATAAAAAGTATCTCACTTGAAGCATTATTTTAGTGAGTCTAATACTTCTCTAGCAACTTCTTTATCGTCAAAATGATGTTTTACTGTTCCTAGTATCTGGTAGTTTTCGTGTCCTTTTCCAGCTATTAAGATAACATCGCCTTTTTTAGCAGATTCTATAGCTTCTTTTATAGCTTCTTTTCTATCCATTACTACTTTGTAGTTTTCATTGCTTTCATCTAATCCAGCTAATATGTCTTTTATTATAAGCTCAGGATCTTCTGTTCTTGGGTTGTCGTTAGTTATTATACATCTGTCAGATAATCTCTGTCCTATTCCCCCCATAAGAGGTCTTTTTTCAGAGTCCCTATCTCCACCGCATCCAAACACAGCTATTAAATCACCTTCAACAAATTCTCTAGCAGTGTTTAATACGTTTTCAAGTGCATCTGGAGTATGTGCGTAGTCTACTATTACACTTATTCCCTTATCATTTGGAACTGTTTCAAATCTACCTGCAACCCCACCTGTATTTCTTAAAGAATTTAGGTAATCTTCTTTGTCTATTCCTAACATTTCACATGCTGCAATTACAGCTAATGTATTGTAAACTGTAAACTTCCCTGGAACTGGTATGAATATATCTTCTGTATGGTTTGGAGTAACTAATGTATATGCAACCCCAGAAGCATCAGATTTTATATTTTTAGCAGTAAAATCTGCTTCATGCTCTATTCCGTATGTGTAGCATGGAGTGTCTAAACCTTTTATACTTTCATATATCTTTCTTCCACCCTCATCATCTACATTGATTATATTAGCCTGAGTAGTCTTGTGGAATAACTTTTCCTTAGCTTTTCTGTAGTTTTCTAAAGTCTTGTGGAAATCTAAATGGTCTGGAGTTAAATTTGTGAATATACCTATTTTGAAGTTTGTATCATCTACTCTATTAAGCTCTAAAGAATGAGATGAAACCTCCATAGCACAACAATCGCATCCATTATCTACCATTCTTTTGAATATCTTCTGTAAATCAACACTTTCTGGAGTAGTTGAATTTGATGGAACCTCATTATCCCCGTCAAATATCTTTATAGTCCCTATAAGACCAACTTTTTTATTGCAGTTTCTAAGTATTTCATTAATAAATGTAGTTATACTAGTCTTTCCATTTGTACCTGTAACACCTATAACATCAAACTTATCTGCTGGATGCTCACAGAAATTAGCTGCAACCTTTGCCATAGTCTTTCTAGTATCTTCAACCTTTACATAAGTACAATCTTCCTTAAAATCTACATCGTCCTGTATTAAAAATACTCTAGCTCCCTTTTCGTAAGCTGAGTCTATATATTTATGTCCGTCTGACACAAACCCTTTTATACAAATAAATAAAGTACCTTCCTCAACCTTTCTTGAATCGTACTCAACATTTAAAACTTCTATATCTTCATTCCCAACTATTGAAAGAACTTCAATTCCTTCTAATATATGATTAAGCTTCATAAAAAATACCTTCTCTTTCTTACTATATTAATACTTAATATATTATATCACACAAAGAGAAAGCATTCACTCAAAATAAGAATTAACATTAACATAAAAAAAGATAGAAGTTTTAAACCCCAATGTCATTAAGTTAGCATTGTTAATGAGGTTATCTAAAAGAAAAATAGCAGG
>UQCY01000120.1 GCA_900539645.1 uncultured Clostridium sp.
AACAAATAAGGGGACTGCGGTTGCCCATGAGGGTTATACTAAGTTTAAAGTATTATCAACTGGTGACTTTAATCATAAAATTGTTTATGGTGTATGGTATGAAACAGATGAGCCTGTTTATCCACAAGAGCCAGAGGTAGAAAACTTAACACCGGCCGCCGCACTTAATATATGGAAAGAAATAGAAGTTGAAAATGCGGCTGCCCCTACTTACATTACTGTTACTCTTACTTGTTCTTCTTTTGATGATACAATAGAGTTCTATATCAATAAAGATTACTTTGCTATTGATATAACAAAGCCTGTAGATGGTGTTAATACTATTACTATTACTAAAGATGGTGTTGTTTATAATGGCAATCCTATTGATAGTTTTAAAATGACATCCGCACCAAAATTAAAAGCAGGAGCAAACTCTATTAAGGTAAAAACTATTGGAGTTACTAATTTAGATATAAAATATAAGAATAAATTTTAAGGAGGCTCAAAATGTTAAAGTTATATGATAAACAAATGAATTTTATCAAGACAATAGCAGAATATAGTGAGCTTCAGATTACAGAGGAATTGAATACTGGGTATAAAGTTGCTCAGTTTCAATTACCTTATGAAGTTGGATTAGTTCAAGAGGAACAAAAGATAGAAATAAATGATTATCTTTATGTAGTTAAAGAAGTCAATATGGAAGATAATGATTACTATGAAGTATTCTGTAAACCATATTGGGGCAAGCTACTTGGTAAGCATATTGATTCCTTAACTGGATACTCTTACTCATTACAGACTTGCTTAGATGAAGTATTAGCAGAAACTGATTGGACATATAAATTTGAGCAGGCGGTTTCTGGAGTTTATACCGTAAAGATTGAGAGAAAATCTGCATTAGACGCCATTGCCGCACTTAAACAACTTTACAATGTTGACTTTGCTTTTGATACTAAAAATAAAGTTATTCATATATGGAATACAAGAGGAGAATATAAAGAAACCTTCTTCTTCAATGAAACTAATCTAAGACAATGTAAAGTTCAGTCTAATACTTATGACTTGATTACTAGATTGATTCCTATTGGTAAAAATGGGGCGGCAATCAATTTAGTCAATGGGTCTATGTGGGTAGAAAACTATGACTACACTGATGAAGTTATAGTTGGCTATTGGGTTAATTCATCTGTGGAGAATGCGGACGATTTACTTAAATTGGCTCAGGATAAAATTGATATATATAGTAAACCACAGACAACTTACAAAATCAATATTACAGCTTTACACAGTTCTTTAGCTGTTGGAGATAAAATAAGAGTTATAGATGAGATAAAAGGAGTAGATAGGGTAGAGAGGGTAGCTAAGATTGTTTACTATCCAACAAGAGAAGAAGAAAGTTATGTTGAGTTAGGTAACCCTTTAGTTTCCTTTGACAATATTTATAAGTCTATGCAGGAAGCACAAAAGGCAGTTAATGAAGATACTTTTAGAAACCTAACTGAAATAAACAAGCTCTACTCTTAATTTAGATATGCGGTGGGTGCTGCCGTGGGTAACCTTAGCCTAGTCTTTGGGAGCTAATACCGGTGCCCGCCGCTTCATATATATACTAAATAAGGAAAAGGAGTTTCTATAATGGAATGGACAGTTGTTACAGTTATCATTGCTCTTGTAGGCTTATTTATGACTGTTGGAAAACCTATTATTACTCTTAATGGCTCAATTACTCATTTACAGGATGCAATAGATGAATTAAGAGAAGATATTAGAGTTTTAACTGGTAGAACTGATAGTCAAGAAGAGAAATTACAAGACCATGAGACCAGAATCTCTATTCTTGAAGAAAAACAAAAGAAAGAGAATTAAGAATAAAAAAAATGCGGCAATCACCACAATTAAGTAAAGTGATTGCCGCCTTTTTTATTTGCCTATTGTATTGATTGCCTTTTGTAATTCTTTATGTACTTCATTATTTACTGCTTCTGTTAATGCTTTACCTATTTCATCATTCTGTTGTGCCTTGAATTGAATATTAACATTTCTAAAAGCATTAGCTACCATTGAATTGATATTTTCTTGAGCTCTTCTGTCTTTTGAATCTTGTTGTTTGTAATATACATAGGCTTGGTCTGCGGTCTTGCCTTGCACTTCATCCGCCCATCTACTTAAAGCACTCATTAGGCTACCTCCTTAGTTAAAAATTTATCTAAAGATTTCTTATTATAGAAATGTTCCCAATGCATTCCATAGTAATCTTTATATAACTGTTCTTTTGTATATTCTTTATGGGTATTATAAAAGTCAATATAACCCTTTAAAACCATAACTTCTGTTTCCAAACTGATTTCTCTTATCATCATTAGTATTCTCCTTTCAAAATAGCTTTTGTTATATCCCAAGGAAGCATCTTAATAGTAACTCCATCTTCTTTAAAAGATTCAAAGTTGTAACCTATTCTAGCTAGCTTTCCCATAGCTTCACCTTTATCTTTTGATTTGGTGACTTTCATTATTTCTTCTCTTGTATAATGTCTTTTTTCTAATTTATAATAATTCCATATGAACATTGTAATTAACTCTCCTTATTTTAATAGTTTTATTAGTTTTAATCATTTTACTTGGGAACCTACTCTCATATATCATCCCAAGTAAAATGATTAAAACTTAATAATTTGCTATAGATATTATTCCTCATCATCTGGAATAAAGTATAATTGTAATTCATTTATTCTTACTAGAACGCCCTCTGGTAAAAGATAAACAGCATTTAATTCATCTTTCTCTGTCATTACCTCATGCTCTATCATGGTTTTTTTTAGTTCTGCTTTAAGGCGGGAATCCATTGTAATGTAATCAGCCTTTTCTCCATAAAACTTATCAAGTCTTGCATTAAATCCTAAATCATCAAATTTTCTTACACTCATCTATTTTTCCTCCTTAAAATACAAAGTTACCATTAGCATCGGTGCATCTTTCAACCATACTCTTTGGTTCCTCTTTAGCAATTGCCGCCGCATATTCTTCATCAAGTTTCTTTTTTCTTTCCTCTTGTTCTCTGAGGAGTTGCTCTTCATAATCTTTTTCAATTTCCATAATCAAGAATGGAACTAACTCTTCAAGCATTATTATCTCTGGCTCTTTAATAGCATTTTCTTGAAATCTTCTACATGGATAGTAGCAGGTTTCTGTTTCACTCCATAATTTATTTAATGCTAATTTCCATCTCTTAGGATTCTTAACATCTGCCTCGCCAATAGCTTTCTGATAGTCAATATCCGCCTGCTTTAAGTATTTATTTCTCTTGTTAAAATAATCCTGCATAGCTTCTTTATCTTCATCACTTACTACTGGCTCTTGAATCTTTTCATTAAGATAATAATAAGTTCTCCAATATTGAGTGTTCTCTGGGTCTACATGTTTTGCAATAATATTTTCTTCTAGAAGCATCTTAGCCCAGCTACTTAATGTATCATCAGATACTTGAATGCCAAATTCTTCATCTATTACTCTTGACCTTTCAGACCAAGGCATTGTTTGAAACTCAACATCTTGTGTAATCTTAAATAAGAAACAAGAGAAGGCTCTAGCATTGAAGTTCTTAGTCTTGCCAAATCTTCTCATTACAATCTCTGTAATTCTATCCTCAATAGTAGTAGGAACTGTTTGAATTACTGTATGCTTATTCTTTGCTTTTGCGGCAACCCCATATCCAAAATTTTCAAGTTTTGTTTTGACATCTCTTTTCATATTAGAAGTCTTTTTGACTCCTAACTTACTTGCTAAATCCTCTGTTAGGTAATCTCCTACTGTAAAAAATTCCATTTATCTTTTCTCCTCTCATAATTAGAATCCCATAGAATCTAAATAAGTGACCAGCTTATCAAGATTTTCCTCTGTCATTCTGCGGGATTTCCCTGTTAATTTTTCCATGGCACCTCTGCTAATACCAGCGGCATCCGCAATTTTAGTATATGGAATGTTTGTCTTTGCTCTAAATAAAGCTACTCTCTCATAGACTTTCTGTACTCTTGTCTCATGATTAGCTACTGTTCTTAATCCTTCTATTGTTTCAGGTAATCTTGCCATAAAACTTTTCTCCTTTTCTAATTTTTTATTTTCTTTGATACTATATATGAAAATTATTTTTAATCACTTTATTGGTTTTGTCCAAAGTCATCCAAACCCTCTAAAAGAAAAGAGGGATTAGTTGGTTAGGCTAACCCCAATGGAATTTTTACATTTTCATATCTTATATCTCTATTATAACATAAAATTTTAACTTTGTCAATTATTAGCCGCTGTCCAAAATTTTTGACAGATTTAATCAACAAGCAATTTATTATACATATCTTCAATATAGGTACTGAATTTAAGCCAGTTATTCTTGTTCATTGTATCTCTATAGCAAGCCGCAAAATTAGCAAGAGTTCCATAACCTATTTTACAATCTCTACTCATTGCCGCATAACTAATACCTTTTTTATCATGTAGTTCCCAGCACATACCTCTTATTGTTTCCATATAATCTACATTCTTACAGCTCTTATCTGTAAATTCATTTATCTTTTTCATGGTTTATTGTCTCTCCTTCTTTATTTAGCCTATTGTTGTTGTTCTCTTAAAACTTTATAAAAATCTTCACAAAAAAGCTTTAAGAGGATGCGGGTAAGTGGCTTATGCTTACCCGCTTTTAACAACAACCATTTAAAAGAATTGGTTTGGTTTAGTATTTAATGAAGTCAAAATATATGACCTTTACATATATATATAAAAGTTTCTATGAATGGTTTAGTAGCATTTGTCCAAACTTTTATCTTTTCTATACTAATATTATACCAAAAATTTTTCAGTTTGTCAAATTTTATTCTAGCAAATTTTACTTACTGGCTTCTTTGTATGACCGCCGCCCGCCTTTGGTATTATAGTATTAAGTGGAGGTAGATATTTACCTATATATTCATCTTCTTTTGTTTCTAAATCTTCTATATCACAGTACTCTAGGAGATTAATAGATATGGCATGACCTAAGTTATAAGCTCTTCTTAGCTCTTGATACATAGGTCTATTATATTCTTTACTTTCATTGCAAAAAACATGGCATTTATGAGCAATCCAGCGGTTTAACAGGTTAGTTGACTTTCCAATATAAACAAGATTTCCGTCACAATAGATAGCATAAATACCTACCTTTTTATCATATTTTTCTTTTTGCTCTTGAGAACATTGATTATATAAGTCCTCAATCATCTTTCTATGGTTGTCTGTCATTGTTGTTTCTCCTCTCAATATTTTAAATATTTTTTAATTGAAGTAATTGTAAAGTTGTAAGATAAGCCATTTCTCACTTCCTTACATCTATATATGAAAAATATTTGTGAAGGTTTTTCTAAAATTGTCCTGAGTTAGTAAAAAAATTTTTGTTACCAAGTAAAATATTCTTGACATCTAGGTAAAAAAGAAGTATAATAAAAGGAGAAGAAAAAAATGGACAAATCCTAATAAATGAGTTAAGACTTTTTTTATATAACAATAGAAACAAAGAAAGGAGAAAACTGATGGTTTATAAAGAATATGACCCTACAAAAGTCAACATTCAACCAAAGACTTGGCAGAAATACTATGCTGTAGTAGATGCTTGGCTTAGTAATGGATACAAGTCCGCAGAAGCATACCAATCAGTTTATCCTAACTGCAAAAGTAGAAAAGCTGCTATGGATAATTTTTGTAAGATTAAAAGTATTCCAGAAATTAAACAATATATAGCAGAACAAAGGCAAGCAGCATTTGATTCTAAGTGTATTGATTTAACAAGAGTAACAGAAGAAATAGCAACTATGGCTTTTTGTCCTAAAGGTGATGAAGCTATTCCCGCCTCTGTTAAATTAAAAGCATTAGAAATGTTGCAAAAGGCAATGAGAGAAGATGCCAAACTACAACAAGAGGTTAAAGATGAAATTGTTATAGGATTAGAAGGTGAGGAAGATGAAGATAACTCTGAAGAAGAATCTGTTCAATAAATCTTATCTTCCTTATCTAACAGA
>UQCY01000121.1 GCA_900539645.1 uncultured Clostridium sp.
ATATAAATTCAACAAAAATGCCCAACTGGGCATTTTATAGCTCCAACTGGGCATTTTATAGCTCCTATTATATTATCAAAATAAATCTACATAATAAAATTTTATTTTTTTAACTCTATTTTATCATATAGAAAGTAGAATATTGCTGATGGTATTACTACCGCTGTATATATAATCGCTCTGATTATTTCATATACATATTCTGAGTATGCAAAATTTAATGTGGTATTTATTGGCAGATATCCCCAACTACAGAACAATCCTACTATTAATATTACAAATCCTAGAATTATAGAACCCATAACTTTAATAATCTCGTTAGATTTTTCATCGTAATTTCCAAATAAGTAGTTTAAAACAGAGGCAATAGCTGAAGGTATAAGCAATATGCAAAACTCTATATCATTGAAAATAGTTCCTTCATTTGTTGTGTATCCATTTGTAAATACAATGATATTTCTAAAAAGTAACCCTATTATAAGTATTGCAATCGCAAGAAAAATAGTCTTTTTCAATTTCATAATATCAACTCCATTTTTAAAAAAGGTGCTACTATAAACACAAAATGTTTAGTTAGTAGCACCTTTAAAATTTACATATCTTCTTCTATTATCGCAATTCCTCTTCTAACAATCTCTTCAAGTCTATCTATCTGCTTATCTAGATAAAGATAACCAATCAGAGCTTCAAAACCAGTTGCGTGTTTGTAGTCTACTATATCCATATTCTTTGGAGCTGTGTTAGACTTCTGATTTCTTCCTCTCTTAAAGATCCTCATCTCTTCCTCGGTTAAATCATTCTCTATAGTGTGAATAACCTTAGACTGAGCATTTGCATTTACATATTTTATCGCTTGCTTGTGAAGAGTGTTCACTTTGTTATTGCAATTTTTTTTGATTAAATATTCTCTTATATAAGATTCATACACAGTGTCCCCAAGATAAGCAAGTACCAATGGAGACATAGTTATTAATTCACTTTTTTCCATTTTCTATACTCTTTTCCATTTAACACCCTGTCTAGTATCTTCAAGAACGATTCCCATATCAAGAAGCTGCTGTCTTATAGCATCTGCTTTTGCGAAATCTTTATTCTTTTTAGCATCAGTTCTCTGCTGTATTAAAGCTTCTACTTCTGCATCTACAGAGTTGTCTTTTTCTTTATTTACTATATTTAAAACTCCTGTAAGTTCGTTAAATTCAGCTAAGCATTTTTCTGCAAATTCTTTAGAAGAATTTTCGTCTACATTTAAGTTTATAAATTTAGATAATTCAAATATAGCAGTTATAGCATCTGCAGTATTTAAGTCATCATCCATAACTTCAACAAATTTCTTTCTAAATCCGTCAAGTTCTTCAACTAATGCTTTTTCTGCATCTGTCATTTCACCTTCTAAGTGAGATAATGTAAATACTAATTTTTCTTTAGTATTGTAAAGTCTTTCAAGTCCTGCTCCAGCCTGTGCTAATAAGTCGTCGCTGAAGTTTACTGGGCTTTTGTAATGAGCTGATAATAGGAAGAATCTAACTATTTCAAGATCGTATTTTTTAGATATATCTCTTACAGTGAAGAAGTTTCCTTTTGATTTACTCATTTTTTCGTTGTTTACATTTATATAACCATTGTGCATCCAGTATTTAGCAAATGGTTTACCACTTCTAGCTTCACTCTGAGCTATTTCGTTTTCGTGGTGAGGGAATGTTAAGTCCTGTCCACCTGCGTGTATATCTATAGTTTCTCCAAGATATCTCTTAGACATAACAGAACATTCTATATGCCAACCTGGTCTACCTTCGCCCCATGGACTATCCCATCCTGGTTCGCCTTCTTTTTTAGCTTTCCATAAAACGAAGTCCATTGGATGTCTTTTCTGTTCATTTACTTCTATTCTTGCTCCAGCTTCTAGGTCGTCTATATTCTGTCCAGATAATTTTCCATATCCTTCAAATTTTCTAGTGTCAAAGTATACATCTCCGTTTACTGCATAAGCGTATCCTTTTTCTTCTAATTCCTGGATAAATTCTATTATCTGTGGAATATTCTGTGTAACCTGTGGATGAACTGTAGCTCTTTTTATTCCTAGTCCATCGCAGTCAACAAAGTATTCTTTTATATATTTTTCAGCTACTTCTTCTGGAGATATTCCTTCTTCGTGGCTTCTTTTTATTATTTTATCGTCTACATCTGTAAAGTTCTGTACATAAGTTACTTCATAACCTTTGTATTCTAAGTATCTTCTTAAAGTATCAAACATTATGAATGGTCTTGCATTACCTATATGTATATAGTTGTACACTGTAGGCCCGCACACATACATTTTTACCTTTCCTTCTTCTAATGGTACAAATTCTTCTTTTTTATTTGTTAATGTATTGTATACTTTCATCCTTATCACCTCTTTGGCTTTTTGTTATGTCTAAGTATATACCCAAACATTCTTTAATATATCAAGACTTTTCTTATATTGTAACTAATCTCTGTTTTAATACTAATTTAATTTATCTAGTACGTTAGCTTTTACATAGTCAAGTCTTCTTAGGCAGTTTTCTTTACCTAATACTTCCATAACTTTTGGGATGTCTGGACCATGCATCTGTCCTGTTAACATTATTCTTGATCCCATGTATAAGTTTTTACCTTTTATTTTGTATTCTTTCTGTATTGATTTTAGTATAGCGAAGTTGCTATCTGCATCAAAGTTTTCTGCTGCTTCTATTTTTTCTCTTAAAGCATCGAATAGTGTTGGTATATGTTCTAATTTTAAGAATTCCATACCTTCTTCAGTTTCTATTTCAAATTTATCTCCAAAGAATATAGAAACGTGGTCAGTTATTTCTTTTGCGTAGTGTAATTTTTCTTTAACTGCACTTACTATTTCTTTAACTAAATCCATTTTAGCTTCTTTTTCATCTTCTGCTATGTATCCAGCTTCTACTAAGTATGGCATACATAACTCAGCTAAAACAGCGTCATCTGCTTCTTTCATGTAGTGGTGGTTAACCCAGTTTAATTTTTCAGTATCGAATACTCCTCCACTCTTAGATACTCTTTCTATAGAGAAGGCTTTTTCTAATTCTTCCATAGAGAATATTTCCTGATTGTCTTCTGGTGACCAACCAACTAGAGCTACGTAGTTTACAAGACCTTCTGGAAGGTATCCTTTTTTCTTGAAGTCTTCAACAGCTACGTCACCCTGTCTTTTACTTAATTTTTTCTTTTCTGTATTTAATATGTTTGGAAGGTGTACAAATACTGGTTTTTCCCATCCAAAAGCTTCGTATAGATATACGTGTTTTGGAGTTGAAGAAACCCATTCTTCCCCTCTTATTATATGAGTTATTTTCATTAAATGGTCGTCTACAACAACTGCAAAATGATATGTTGGGAATCCATCAGTTTTTATAAGTACCTGATCATCTAAGTCATTTGTGTTGAATTCCATATCACCTCTTACTAAGTCAGTGAATGTTATTTTGTGGTCTTCTGGTAATCTAAGTCTTATAACGTATGGTTCACCAGCATCTATTTTAGCCTGTACTTCTTCTGGAGTTAAATCTCTACAATGTCCATCGTATCTTGGAGTTTCTCCAGCTTCTTTCTGCTGTTCTCTAACTGCATCTAATCTTTCTTTTGTACAGAAGCAGTAGTATGCTTTACCAGAATCTAAAAGTTCTTTTATGTATTTCTGGTATATATCTAATCTTTCAGACTGTATATATGGACCGTATTCACCTTTCTGTGTTATATTTCCATTTTCGTCTAACATAACACCTTCTGTGTGGTTTACTCCTGCCCATTTCATTGCATTAAGCATGTTTTCTATAGCACCATCAACAAGTCTAGTTCTATCAGTATCTTCTACTCTTAGTATATATTCTCCACCTTCGTGTTTTGCGAATAAATAGTTGTAAAGAGCTGTTCTTAAACTACCTATATGTACAAATCCTGTTGGACTTGGTGCAAATCTTACTCTTACGTTGCTCATAAAATTCCTCCTAAAATTAAACTAATTCGGCAAAATTGCCTAAAATCTCATTATTATACAGTTTATTATAACATAAATCGGAGCTAGAGAGGGTTGTAAACTTATAAAAATAGGGAGATAACTCGACTAACACGCCCGTCGCCTGTATAGGCGCAAGTGTTAGTTGAGTTACTCCCTCTTTTCTTATAATAATCTATCTCTTACTATTTCTGCTGCATCTACCGCAGATATTAGTTCTCTTTCTTCGCTATTTCTAAACTTCATTTCAACAAAACCTTCTTTTAAATCTCTTCCAACAGTTATTCTCACAGGAATTCCTATTAAATCAGAGTCTTTAAACTTAGTTCCTGGTCTAGCATCTCTATCGTCTATTAGTACATCTACTCCCATAAGTTTAAGTTCTTTGTAAATTCTTTCAGCAGTATTTACAACATCCTCATTTTTTAAGTTTACAGGAATTATCTCTACTTCAAACGGAGCTACACTAAGTGGCCAAACTATTCCGTCTGCATCAAAGTTCTGCTCTATTATTGTAGCAGTTAGTCTTTCTGTACCTATTTCATAGCATCCAAGCTGGATATATTCATCAGTTTCTTCTTCACTTCTGTACATTGCGTTCATATTTTCAGAGAATTTCTGACCTGCTTTGAATATATGTCCTATTTCGATTCCCCTTCTTATTTTTAGAGGAGCACCACATTTAGGGCATTTATCCCCTTCTCTAACAGTTCTAAAATCGCCAACAGTTCCTTCAAAATCTCTTCCAAAGTTTGCATTTTTGAAGTGGTATCCAGTTTTGTTTGCACCTGTTATTAGGTTTTTGCCGTTTGCTATTTCTTCATCTATAAGTAGTATGTCAGAGTTTATTCCTATTGGTCCAGCAAATCCAACCTCAGATCCGGTTACATCTTTTACCATTTCGTCTGTAGCAAGTCCAAATTCTTCCACTTCACCAATAGCTCTTTTTACTTTGTTTTCGTTTACTTCTCTATCGCCTCTTACAACAACTGTTACAGTTTTTCCATCAGCGTAGTATATTATTGTCTTCGCAAATCTATTTCCTTCAGCACCAAAGAATTCTTCTAAATCTTTTATTGTTCTAGCATCTGGAGTGTGTACTTCTTCAAGTGCTCCTAATTCTTCAGATTCGAATTCTCTTGGCATACATTCTGCACTTTCTCTGTTTGCTGCATAAGTACAATCAGAGCATATAGCTAATTCATCTTCACCTATTTCAGATTTAACCATGAATTCTATTGAAGATGGAGCTCCTTCTATTCCTGATTCTGCCTCAACTAAGCTATAGCTAACTCCACATCTGTCAAATATTCTTTTGAATGCTGCTATCATTTCTTCATAAGATTTGTTTAAGCTTTCTTCGTCTTTGTCAAAGCTATATGCGTCAAACATTGTAAATGACTTTGTTCTCATTGTCCCAAATCTAGGTTTTTTTTCATCTCTATATTTGCTCTGTATCTGGTATAGTTTCACGGGTAACTGTTTGTATGAGCTTACTTCCTGTCTAACTATATCTGTAAATACTTCTTCGTGTGTAGGCCCTAAGCAGAATTCTTTGCCAGTTCTGTCCTCTAGTCTAAACATTTCTGCTCCTCTTCTAGCCCATCTTCCTGATTCCTGCCATAATTCTGATGGAATAAGTGCAGAACAAAGCATTTCCCGGAAATCTGCATCTTCTACTTCTTCTTTTATTATACTTTCTATTTTTCTCTCTACCTTTAGTCCTAAGGGTAACTGGTTGTATATTCCAGAAGCAGATTTTTTTATCATTCCAGATCTTATCATAAGTTTATGACTTTCTATCTCCACATCTGTAGGTATTTCTCTTTTTGTAGGTATGAACATTTTTGAAAATCTCATTTGCATCACCTCAGCAATTTTATTATACAAACATAAAAAGCCTGCCATCAAAGAATCCGGCAGACTTTTCAGGCTTTATTTAATTTTATCACCGTCTAGCTATACAGTACATAAGTTTTAAGTATTTATGTA
>UQCY01000122.1 GCA_900539645.1 uncultured Clostridium sp.
ATATTACATAATCTAATGGTATATTTAATTTTTTATATTCATATTCTCCAAGAAGTGAATTAAAGGCTTCTTCTCCTTCAAACATTTCTATTCCTTTCACCATTTCCATAAATCCTCTTATTCTATAATATAATACATCTTCAGAGAATTCCCTTTTAACAGCTATTATATGATTGGTCATTATATTTTCCCAAGGTTTTAATTGACCTATTCTTGTAGCAATTTCATAAAGTTCACGCCATTGTTCTATTGTCGCTTTTTCATAATTTCTCTTTTTGGGTGTAATATTGCTCCAAACATACTCTAATAATATTTGTTTATAACGTCTAACTTTAGCGTCTACCTTATATTCATTTTTTTCAGATTCTACAAATTCAGATTTAGATAATTCTTCATTAGAAACTTTTTTAATTTTATTTGCATCATCTACTACATCTGGCTCAAACTGCTCTGGATAAATATTACTTCCTTCATACGCACAAACTCCCATTCTAGGAGAATTACAAATTGGTAGTACATATTCTGGAATATCTTCTCCATTTTCTAAGCATTCATCACACCAAAAAATATTATTATCAAACGATATACCTTCTGGTGTTATCCATTTTGCTTTGTTTTTTCTGCAATTTTGACATATAAATTGAGGAGGATTATTTCTTGATAAAATTTCTACATCATTATCTAACTTTTTCCCTCCAACCCTATGTCTATCTACTTTTAAAGTTAATTCTGTAGTTGAACCATAGTCGTATTCATATTTAAATTTTTGACCTACTTCAAGAGCATCTTTTAATTTATAATCCATGCTTTTTACTTGTGTTCTTCCAAAAATACTTGCTAGAAAATCATCATCACTACAAAATTCATCATTAGGAATAATATCATAATTTATATTACCTACTATAAATGAGCTCAAATGACCGCAACATTCAACCCAAATATCTCTTATAAAGCTATCTAATTCTCTTAAAGTTGCTTTTTCATTTATCTCTATAATTATCCAATAATCTTTGTCGTATTTGTCTGAAATAGATATTTGAAAATATCCTTGCTTACTTCTTTTATTTTCTTCTTTAAAACTTTCTTCTCTCTTTTTACAAGTATCCAAATGACGCAACATTCCACCTTTAGTGTATTCTTTTCCACAATACTTACAAAATCCTTTACTTTTTTCAGACATAGAATCATCCTCTTTTCTATTTTCAATTTAACTTCTTACTCGAATTTTATCATATTTTAAAAAAAGTGTGTAGCTAGAAAATTAGCTACACACTTTTTTTATCTACTATTTAATTATTTATTTTTTGTGAATAGAACACTTATTAATGTTTTTAGTATTTGCAGTAATGCTGCACATCCTATAAGCGGACTTATAAGATAAAATGCTGTGTACGTGTCTTTTGAGTTTAGGATTGTAAACCCACAGTATAGTACTGTCATTAACAACGTAAGAACAATCATTGATATTTTTACATTCTTCTTTCTAATAAAATATAAAATTATTGTTATTAAAGTTAACAAAACAATTATCCCAACAGCCATGCTCTTCATACTCTGTAATTTACTATACTGCTCTTCTATCATCATATTTTTATACATAACAAATCTAGCCATCCCCATTTTTCTAGGTGTAAAATAATTTACAAGATACGCTCCTACTAAAAATGCTATCTCTAATAAATTTACTATCCAATATATTACTTTATTCATTATTATTTCGCTGCCTTATCGTTTGATAATTCTCCAACTGTTGTATAAACACAATCATCACTAGCTGGATCTCCTACCTGAACAGGGTTGCTGTCATCCATCTGCCATTCATTCCATCCACCATCGAATACAGTCATGTTTGTCATTCCATTTTCATAGCATATTAACCATGGTACACAAGCTCTCCAACCAGTTCCACAGTAGAATGAAAGTTCGTTATCTGTAGTGAAATCACAGTCAGACCATAATTCTTTCATCTGATCCATATTTATGCAAGTTCCATCTTCATTAAGATAATCATTCATATTGTATGGATCTGTTCCAGCATGTCCCCAAACCGCTCCTTTTGGTTCAGCTGCTTTATTTATATAGCTATATCCACTAGTTTTTCCTAAGAATTCATCTTTACTTCTTATACTTACTAGTTTGAAATTATCATCATTTTCTAATTTATCTTTAGCATCTTCTATAGATAACTGATATTCTGGATGTGCTGGTATTTTTGTTCCAAAGTCTTCAGCTTTTTTAGCTTCAACTACCTCTGTTTCTGTTTTATATCCAGCTTTTTCCCAAGCTTTTATTCCACCATTTAATACTTTAACATTATCTACTCCTGCCCAAAGATAAGCAAATGCAACTCTTGAAGTCGCTGATATATCATCTCCGTAAAGTATAACTGTCGTATCTTTTGTTATCCCATTATCTAATATACCTTTTTCCATTTTTTCTGGTGATACTAAGTTCCATACAGGCCCTTCTTCTACACTATCTGTGTTTATATGTATAGCTCCAGGTATATGACCTTTTGTGTAACTAGGACTATCTTTATAAGTTCCCCAAGATACTTCACCTACAATATATTTTTCAGATTCTTTCTGGTTTCCATCTATAACACTCTGAACCCACTCAGGTGTTACAAATACAGTTTTAGTGTCAACTGCTTCAGCTGTTACTTTTTCTGTATTAGTATCAGCTTCTTTTGATTCTTCTTTTGATGAGCAACCAGTAAGCACACCAAGAGATAATACTGCTATTAGTAAAAGACTAACTAATTTCTTATTCATATTAAATTCCTCCTTTTAAATATTTTCATTTTTATTTTATTATCTTAACTTTATTAGGTCAAATATTAAATTTCTATTTTATACAGATTTTATATAGTTTTTTTCTATAATAGTATAGTTAATCTTTATAAGTGTTATCAATTATTAAATAAATACATCAAGCCTAGATATTCATTTATAGCATAATTAAATATATAATATTTTAATAAATTGGGAGGAATTAAAATGAAATATAGAAAAGCTACACTAGATGATATTAAATCTTTATCTGAAATACGAAAAAAACAATTAATCGATGAAGGTAGTTCACCAGATAAAGATATAAATCAAAATCTTTTTGTCTGCTTCAAAAATGGAAAAAACTGTCTATTTAAAATTTGGTTTTAAAGAGTCTGATGAATGGCTTCAAATGGATACATTTAAATAAATTATAAAAAAGTGTGTAGCTAGAAAATTAGCTGCACACTTTTTTTATTTTAATTATAACATTTTTGCTCTTAATTCTTCATTTGATAATGGATGTAAATAACTTGGCGCTACATCAAATGGAGTTTTGCATCCTTTCATACCTTCCTGATTCATACGGTATGCTGCTCTAGCATAAGCAACTAACACACTTGAAGTGAATTCTGGGTTTGAATCAAGCTGTAAGCTGTATTCTATAACATGTTTATTTTCATTTTCCCATCCAGTTTTACCACTGTATATTACAAATCCACCATGAGGTATTCCACCATGTTCTCTCTGAAGTGTTTCTTCATCTATGAAATGTACTGTTGTATCATATTCATCGAAGTAGTTAGGCATTGTAACTATTTCTTCTCTAATTCTATCTAAATCTGCACCTTCTTCTGCTACAGCAAATACTTCTCTTGTATGTTTCTGACGAGTAGTTAGGGTTGGATTAGCTCCACTTCTAACTGCATCTAATGCTTCTGGTACAGGTATTGTGTACTGTCTAGCATCTTTTATCCCTTCAACACGTCTTACTGCATCACTATGTCCCTGGCTAACACCTTTTCCCCAGAATGTATATGCTTCTCCTTCTGGTAATATTGCACTAGCGTAAACACGATTTAATGAGAACATACCTGGATCCCAACCAGTTGATATAACTGCTATTTTATTTGATTCTTTACATTCTGCATCAACTGCTGCAAAATGTTCTGGTATTCTTGCATGTGTGTCAAAACTATCAACTACATTGAAGTATTTAGCAAACTCTTTAGTCTGTTCTGGTAAATCTTTTGCACTTCCTCCGCATAATACCATAACATCTATATCATCTTTCATATTTACTGCATCTTCCATTTTATATACAGGAATATTTGCATCATGTGGATGTATGCTACTTGGATCTCTTCTTGAGAATATTCCTACTATTTCCATATCTTTTGTTTTACTTACGGCTGATTCTACACCTCTCCCAAGGTTTCCATAGCCAACTATTCCAACTCTTATCATAGTTAAACCTCCATCGTTTATAAAATATAGTATAATAATATCATTAATTCTTTTTGTTTGTATATATATTTTTTTAAAAATTTTGAAACTATTATGAGCAAATTTTTCAATTTTTTCGCAAATATTTAATACCCTTCAACTTCTTCTTTCAAACATATAAAAAGACAACTAATATTTTTAACTAGTTGTCTTTATATTCTATAATTATTTATTTTCTATCTTTTAAATCTTTTTCAATATTTCTTTTCCAATCACCACTTAATTTTTCATCGCAGCATCTCATCATTTTAACAGCATCAGAAACTGCCTCATAGTTTAATTCTATTCCTTTTTCGTCACAACAAAACTCAACTGCATAATCTTCTTCAATTCCAAGATTTTTAGCCTCACCTACTGCATCTATATTTGCTCCTAAGAAAAGAAACTCCCAATTGCTTTCTTCTTTAGCTCTTTCAATCAATCTTTTAACATCATGATATCTGTATTTTTCACTGGCATTTTCCAGTCCATCTGTCATAATAACGAAAACAGTTTTTTCAGGAATATCTTCTTTTCTTGCATATTTATGAATATTTCTTATATGCTTTATCGAATCTCCAACAGCATCCAAAAGAGCTGTACAACTCATACAAACATATTCCTCTTCTGTAAGCTCTTTTACTTCTTTTATATCAACTCTATCTAATACCACATCACTCTTTTCATTAAAAAATACAACAGATACAAGAGCATCTCCTTCTTCTTTTTTCTGCTTCTTTATAAGTGAATTAAACCCACCTATTGTATCACTCTCTAATCCACTCATAGAGCCTGATTTATCAATTATAAATACTAGTTCAGTCAAATTTTTCATACCATCATCTCCCATTTATATTTTTTATCTATATTCACAGTATAGAATATTTCAAAATACAAATGGTCGCACGGCAGGTGACAATTAAAAATCGACCTATATATTATAAATCTAACAAGATATTCAATAAATCTAATAATCTATTCTTTTAATCTAACATCCTATTAAATTTTCTCCAAAATCATATAAAATATCATTTACTTCTAATACATCATATATTTTATTTTCTATACAATACTCAATTATAATATCAAATCTGCTACTATGTGTTAACTTATACCCAGCCTTCCCAATAAAATCATCTGTTTCATCCAAATCTAATTCAAAAGCTAGTGCAAATGCAATTGCAGTTATTTTGCTAGGCCTATAATCTGGATTATTCTTTATCTTTGAAAAATGCTTTCTATCTATATTCGCCTTTCTATAGACATCTGATGCCTTAAGATTTCTTTTTTCTATAATAAAAAGAAGCTCCTCAGAAAAAGACTTATCTAATTGTTGCTCCAAATCATACTCAGATATTTTTCTTCTACGCTTCAGAAAATCTGGTACCTCGCAAACTTTTACATCCTCATTAATTTGCAAACATTTTTCCTCTAATGGCAAAGAAGATATACTAGCATCATTAAATAATATTTCTTGTTCTATATATCTATCTTTTATATATCTATTAATCTCATTAAAAAATTTACTACTTATCCTCTTATTCATATAATCACCTTCAAACTAAATAAAATCATTTCTAATTACATTTTATATATAATAAAGAAAATAATCAAAAGTTTTATCATATAAAGAGGATTTTTGATAAAAATATAGAAATTCTTATTAAAAGAATTAAGACCAGCTATTAAAAGTCAATAGCTGTAATAAAAAAATAATAATATTTTAAA
>UQCY01000123.1 GCA_900539645.1 uncultured Clostridium sp.
TACTTCTAAGAGACCAAGAAGGTAATATAATTTATGGTAAAAATGAAGTAGTCTTTCTAAAATACAGTAAATATTTAATGAATAGCCTAAACAGCGAGTATAGATTATCTACAGAGGTAAATATTAAAGAGATGGATGAAAGCTGTGTTCTGGATATAATTATGCCTTTACAGCCCATTAATGAGGCAAATAAGGTACTTAGAAATTTAGTTCCATTTACGATATTTGCCGCAATATTGATTGGTATTTTGGGTGCATATATATATTCAAATACAATTACTAAGCCGCTTATAGAGATAATTGAAAAAGAGAGACGAGAGGAAGAGAATAGGCGAGAGTTTATCGCAACTATATCTCATGAGCTAAAGACTCCTATAACGATAATAAGTGGGCAGCTTGAAGGTATGATATACAATATTGGTAAATACAAGGATAGGGATAAATATCTGAAGGAATCATATACATCTACTCAAGAGCTTAAAGATCTGGTAAATGAAATGATTGAAATTTCTAAGACAGATATAATGTCTGCATCCTTTAAACCAACAACACTTAGTGTTAAAGAACTTGTAGAGGTTATCCTAAAAAGACAGGAATTTCTTATAGACGAGAAAAATTTAAAGACTAGAGTTGCAATTAGTAGTGATGCAAAAATAAATGCTGATAAGGATAAATTCTCAAAGGCATTGTATAACATCATAAATAACGCTATAAAATATACTCCAGAAGGAGAGAATATAAATATTAGATTTATAGAAAGAGGATTTAGACCTTCTATATTAGAAGTTGAAAATACTGGAATAACAATTTCTGATGAATCTCTTAAAAATATATTTAATCCATTCTTTAGAGTTGAGAAATCTCGCTCTAGAAAAACTGGAGGAAGTGGACTAGGTCTTTACTTAACAAGTCAGATTCTTGCTAAGCATGGATTTGAGTACAAAATGACAAACAGAGGAAATGCGGTATTATTCACTATAGAATTTACAAGTAGGGACTCTTAAATCGATACAAAAGGATTGTAGCTAAATAAATGCTACAATCTTTTTTTATGCTTCCAATATAAAATAAATAACAAAAGAATAATTGTATGCTTACAAAATTAATGTAATCATACAATTATAGAGATTAAAGAAATTTACACAAACATATTTCAAAATTGTATGATATAAGTTATTATATAACCATAGAAAAAAACAGTTTGTACTGTTTTAGGAATAATTGTTTTACCAAGGGGAATAAAAAAATGAGCAATGAAGAAACAAACAAAAAAACGAGATTAATTGTACTGGCAGCATTATTGGCATCATTAGTATTTTTAGCAACAGCCTATATCCTTCATATACCAGTTGGAGGAAATGGAGGATATGTACATGTAGGGGATGCGTTTATTTACTTAGCAGCAGTATTACTTCCAACACCATATGCAATGGCAGCAGCTGCAATAGGAGCAGGACTTGCTGATATAGCAACAGGGGCTGCTATATGGGCTATACCAACAATGATAATAAAACCAATATTAGTACTTTTCTTTACAAATAAAACAGACAAAATAATAAACACAAGAAACGTTGTAGCTACTTTAGTAGCTGGTATAGTAGGAACTGTGCTTTATATGTTTGCAGAAGGAATAATGATTGGTAGTATGCAGGCGGCATTTGTAATGAGTCTTGTAGGACTTGTACAGCCTTTAGGAAGTGCAATAGTATTCATAGTAGTAGGGCTTGCATTTGACAAGGCAAAAATAAAAACAAAATATCATTTATCAGCAGCATAAATGAAGAAATAAAAAACCCTGAACAAAAGTTCAGGGTAATTTTATATACTAATTAATTTGTAATTCCATATTTTTTCTTACATACTTCTAATGCTTCAAATAAACCAGAAACGATTCTCTTTAACTGATCTTCATTGAAGTCTATGTATTTAGACATATCAAATCCTTCGCTCATACCTCTGTATAGATAGTACATCTTATCAGCTGAGAACTCTGGATTTGCGTAAACAGAAACGTCTAATTTTTCAGCAAGACCTTTTCTTATTTCTCTCATCTGCTGGAAATCAAAAGCAGTATTTGCAAGAAGTGTAACATCAGAACCTTCTTTTATAGCCTGTCTTATTTCGTACATCTGATGCATGTTGAACTCTGGAGTAGCATAAGGTGCAACATCAAGGTTTATTCTAAGACCTTTTCTTATTTCACACATCTGTTCTGCATCAAAATCAGTAGTTGCGTAAACAGAAACATCGCAGTTTTCCATTAAACCATGTCTTATTTCATACATCTGTTCTTTAGAGAATTTAGGTTTTGCAAATACATCTACATCAACGTGTTTTTCAAGACCTTTTACTATCTGCTCTAATCTATCTCTATCAAATTTGTAGTTTTCCCAAGCTGTAGTATCTAGTCCGTCATTTTTATAATGAGCTATTATATTAAGCTGCTGCTGAGTTACATTTTCTCCTGATGCAAGTGCATTTCCAACACATTCTCTAACTAATTTTACTCTGTCTTCAAACATATGCTCATTTGAAGGATCAGCATAAGAAGAAACATCTATACCAGCTCTAAGTCCAAGTATAACCTGCTGTAACTGATATTCTGATAAAGCATCTATATCAAATGGAGATAAATCAAGTCCTGATTTTAAAGCTCCAAATATTTCTGCCATTTTATATCCGTCGAATTTTTTCTTTGCGTAAATAGAAACATCAAAACCTTCTTTTAAACCTTTTGATATCCAGTAAAGTTCCTGAGAAGAAAATCCTTCTTCT
Organism: uncultured Clostridium sp.; assembly: GCA_900539645.1. Taxonomy (GTDB): domain Bacteria; phylum Bacillota; class Clostridia; order Peptostreptococcales; family Peptostreptococcaceae; genus Peptacetobacter. The sequence goes on from UQCY01000123.1 coordinate 2,776, forward strand.
ACATATTTAGATATATCGTTTCCGTTTTCTAACGCTTCTCTTATAGTCTGCATATCTTTGCTATCAAAGCTAGGTTTTGCATAAATAGAAACGTCCAGATTAGCTTTTAACCCAAGTCTTATTTCTCTCATCTGTTCGCTGTCAAAACATTCATCTCTGTAAACAGAAACATCAAGACCTGAACTAAGACCTTTATTTATTTCTCTAATCTGGTTTGCATTGAATTTGTTAAATTTCATTGTAATCAACTCCCAAAATTATTTTACTTATACATATTTTATAAATTGTTTAAGACTTATTATAATAATTATAATATAAAAAGTAAACGATTTCTATACATTTTGAAATTTGAAAAAATAAGAAAAAGAAAAGATATTTATTTTGTATGAGTACAATCTTAATAATGAGTGTAATATTGTACTATTATCTGAATGCTTTGAAGAAGTTATAGTATAATAGAATTATAAAAAATAACTGATAAAAATTAATTCTATAATTAATAATTTTAAGATAATGAAATAGGAGTGATAAATTATGATGACAATATTCTACCCAATAGGAGAAAGTCTTTATGTGAATCTTACAAATAAATGTCCTTGTAGATGCGTGTTCTGCGTGAGAGAAGAACATGAAACAGTGGGAAACAATAATAGCCTATGGTTAGACCATGATCCATCTATGGAAGAAATAAAAGTGGATTTAGAAAGATTTAATTTAGATGAATACAAAGAAATAGTGTTCTGTGGATTTGGTGAGCCTATGATGAGAATGGATGACCTTATAGAAACAGCAAAATATATAAAATCTAAAAAGGATATAAAAACAAGAATAAACACAAATGGACTTGGGGATCTTATTCACGAAAAAAACACTGCTGAATGTATTAAAGACTGCATAGATTCTGTATCAATAAGTTTAAATGCTCCAGATAAGGAAAGTTATTGCAGAGTAACTAGACCTAAGTTTGGAGAACAGTCTTTTGAGGCTATGCTTAAATTTGCCGAAGAATGCAGAGATTGTGGAATAAATATAGCATTTTCTGTGGTTGACGAGATTACACCTGAAGAAATAGAAAAATCTAGAGAATTGGCTGAATCTTTAGGAGTTAAATTAAGAGTTAGACATAAACGGTAATAAACATAGAAAGTATAATATTTTGGAGGGAATAAATTTGAGCGAACTAAAATATGTATTTGGACCAGTACCTTCTCGCAGAATGGGACGTTCCCTAGGGATAAGTCCTATTCCTAAAAAGACATGTAATTATTCTTGTGTGTATTGCCAGCTTGGACGTACAAACAAGATGACAAATAAAAGAGAAGAGTATTTTTCATTAGAAGATATATTATCTGAATTTGATTTTCATCATAATGAGGATAGCTATGATGTTATAACAATTGTAGGTGAAGGAGAGCCTACATTGTATTCTCGTTTGGGAGAGCTTATAAAAGAGATTAAAAAAAGATCTAACAAACCAGTTGCAGTTATAACAAATGGTGCATTATTATACGATGAAAGCGTTCGTAAAGAACTTATGAATGCTGATATTGTACTACCTTCACTTGATAGCTACAATGAGGAAATGTTTAAAAAGGTTGATAGACCTTATGGAAGGATAAAGTTTGAAGAAGTATGGCAAGGACTTTTAGATTTTACTAAAGAATATAAAGGTCAAATTTATATGGAAATAATGCTTATGAATGGCATAAATGACGATGAAAAATCTTTATTTGAATTTAAAAATCTATTAAATCAGATTAGATACGATAGACTTTATATAAATACACCTGTGCGTCCACCAGCAGAGAGTTATATAGAAGAATCTAGTAAAGAAAGCATAAAAAAGGCAGTTGAGATATTAAAAGGTGTTTCGATAGATATGCTTTCATCTGTTGGATTTTCAAGTGATATAGAAGATGATTATCAGGCTGTATTAAGTATAATTGGACGTCATCCTATGAATCAGTTTGAAATAAGAAGTTTTCTTGAGTCAAGAGAAAATGAAGATATAGATAAAGTTATGCAGCAACTAAATCAAGACGATAATGTTTTTAAAATGGAGTATAAAGGTTACTGCACATATCGTTTAAAATAAACAAATAAAGGAGTATTTATAATGCATAATACAGTTAAGAAAGTAGCAGCTATTCATGATTTATCTGGATATGGAAGAGCATCTCTTACTGCAATTATTCCTACATTGTCAGCAATGGGAATACAAGTATGTCCTCTTCCAACAGCGATACTATCAAATCATACAGGGGGATTTGAAACTTTTAGTTATCTTGATTTAACAGATAATATGGAGGAATATATAAAACATTGGAAGAATATAGGAATTGATTTTGATTGCATATATTCAGGATTTCTTGGCTCTGGTAGACAGATAGATATAGTATCAGTATTTATAGATGATTTTCGCAGAGAGGAAACTCTTGTTGTTATAGATCCTGTAATGGGGGATGGAGGTAAGTTATATAAATCATTTGATTGGGATTTTGTACCTCTTATGAAAGAACTTGTTGCAAAAGCCGATATTATAACTCCCAATTTTACAGAAGCTGCATTTTTACTTGGATATAAAGAATGTCCTAAAGAAATAAGTAGGGAAGAGTTAAAAGATTGGTTAAAACGTCTTAGCGAAATGGGTCCAGAAACAGTTGTAATAACAAGTGTACCTGATGCGAATAATTCTGAATATACTAATGTTGTGACATACAGCAAAAAGGATAACCATTATTGGAAGCTTAATTGCAGATACATACCAGCTTATTATCCTGGAACAGGAGATACTTTTACAAGTGTAATGATTGGAAGCTTGTTACAGGGTGAAAATTTACCTGTATCATTGGATAAAGCAATGCAGTTTATATCTCAATGTATAAAATCAAGCTATGGTTATGATTATCCCAATAGAAATGGTGTACTGCTTGAAAGGGAGTTACCATTTTTAAGAACAAGACCGCTTATATCAGATTATGAAACGTTATAGAAAAAAAGAATCTGTAATACTACACATCTGTTTAGTATTACAGATTTTTTTATTCTTAAGGAA
>UQCY01000124.1 GCA_900539645.1 uncultured Clostridium sp.
TTAAGTTTTATATAGTATAATTTTTTAAAAATAATTATTCTTTTACAAACACAGGAGGTCTATATGAAAAAAATTTTATTATTTTTAAAAAAAGTATTTTTTTCTTTTATTTGCTCAATTGTTTCAATGTCTATATGCTTTTTAATATTTAAAGATTCTATGCACAAACCTAACCTTTTAATTTTTACTGTTTTTGCAGTTTTTTATGTTCTTTCAGTAGCTATTTTTAATTATATTTATAGTATTTTTAGACCTGATAAGAAAGAACCTCTTGAAGAATTAGTTCATAGTTATCTTTTCTTATTTGTGTTTCTTAGTTTTTTTATGAATATATCCCATAATCTTCTCGATTTTATTTTTAATCCATCTACATTAACTTTAAAATCTTTTCTATTTTTTATTTTTTATATTTGTTTTTTAATTTATATAATTTATGAGGAGATAAATTTCCAAAAAAAGAAAAATAAGAATTCTTAACATAAAAAAGACTGATACATTTCGTATCAGTCTTTTAAACTTTATATCAATAAAACAAATTATTTTATTAAATTTTCATTACCTACACATGTAAAACATCCAGAATATCTTTCTTCAACTTAAACGAATACTCGACATCCCCTATCCTATCTCGATCCACAACAATCTCCATACTAACACTCGATGGCTTATTAGAAATAACGTAAATCCTATCAGAAAGCAAAATTGCCTCCTCAATATCGTGCGTAATCAATAAAATAGTCGACTTAACTTTCTTCCTAATATCCAACAACCACTTCTGCATAGAAGACTTTGTAATCGAATCCAATGCTCCAAATGGCTCATCTAACAACATAATATCATTTGAATTTACATAAGTTCTCATAAAATTAGCCCTCTGTCTCATACCTCCAGATAATTCTTTAGGATACTTATCTTCGTATCCCTCAAGACCAAACACCTTAAAATACTGTCTGACCTCTTCTCTGGCTTCAGATTTCTTCTCTTTTCTAAGGACAAGAGGCAAAGAAACATTGTCTATTATAGTCTTGTATGGAAGAAGAAGATCCTTCTGATACATATAGCTAAGCTTTCCATTTACATCAACTTTTCCACTATCCTGTTTCAACAGACCTGCTATAATATTGAAAATTGTGCTCTTACCACATCCACTTGGACCTAGTATTGATACAAGTTCGCCTTCCTCGACATTAATAGAAATATTGTCGATTATCTTATCTCCATCAAATGACTTGCTAATATTTTCAATTCTTATCTTAGAATCTAATCTATTATCAGAATCCAAACTACTATCAAACTCTAATACATCCTTAGACTCTAAATCTTTAATTTTATTATCTTCTCTATTCATATTCTCTCGATTTCTTCTTTTTTATTACTTACTGTAATTTTATTATCTACTGAGGTAGGAATTCATTTGTATAAGCATCTTCTGGTTTTAAGTCTTTATTTATTAAACCGTATTCTTTTAAGAATGCTGTATAATTATTCCAAACTTCATCCTTCATTTCTCCCCATCTAGGTGCATCATCTTTATATTTTGATGCTAAGAATTTCTGACTTTCTATAGCTAATTCTTCATCTATTTCTGGAGCGTGTTTAACTAATATCTTCGCTGCTTCTTCTGGATTATCTATAGCAAACTGATATCCTTCTGTAGTGGCTTTCATAAATTTCTTAGCAAGTTCTGGGTTATCGCTTAATAATGTTTCATTAGATATTATTACTGGAGTGTAGTAGTCTAATCTCTTATCAAACTGATTCATAGGTATGAAGTTTAGGTCAAATCCTTTTAACTTAGCCTGAACAACATCCCATCCTTCATATATCCAAGCGAAATCAACGCTATTAGTTGTAGCTGTAAAGAAGTCGTCCTGTCCTATATCAGCTATTGTAACTTTATCAAAGTCTGCTCCAGTTTTTTCCATAACTGCTTTTATAGCTGCTGTTTCTGATTCAGAACCCCATCCTCCGTAGATTTTTCCTTCAAAATCTTTTGGTGTTTTTATATTTTTATCTTTTGGTGATGCAAATCCTGATGAATTGTGCTGAATTACAGCTGCTATTGCTTTTATTGGAAGCGGATCATCAGAAGTTTTAGCGTAAGTTACCTCTTCCTGATATGATATACCAAAATCTGCTTTTCCTGATGCAACTAAGCTCGCTGCTCCTCCTTCAGGTGGCTGAACTATTTCAACATCTAGTCCCTGATCTTTGTAGTATCCATTTTCTAAAGCAGTATAAAGTCCTGTGTGATTAGTATTTGGAGTCCAGTCTAATACTACAGTTACTTTTTCTCCTTTATTTGCTGATTTTTCTTCTTTTTTAGAGCATCCCGAAAGAGTTGTAAGCATCAGGGCTCCAGCAAGGATTATCGATATATATTTTTTTATTTTCATAAATTATCTCCTTAAACATTCCTATTTTTTAAAACTTTTTTTCTTATAATTTGCACTACTCCAACAAATATTAAACTGAATATCACTATAAGTATTGTAGATGCAAATACTTTATCTAATGCATAAGCCTTTTTAGATCTAACCATATATACACCAAGTCCAACAGTTCCTCCTAACCATTCAGCTACAGTTGCAGCCATAACAGCGTATGTTGCAGAAATTTTAAGTCCAGAGAAAAGTTTTTCTATAGACATAGGAAACTTCAAATGTATAAATGTGTCTAATTTACTAGCATTCATCGTCTTGAATAGGTTTAAATAATCCTTATCCACATTTTCCAGCCCATCTACAAAGCTAACCAGTATTGGGAAAAAACATGTAAGTATTACCATTAAAGTCTTTGGAAGTATTCCAAATCCAAACCAAATAACAAGAAGTGGTGCTATTGTTATTGTAGGTATCATCTGTGTTATAAGCATTAATGGATATAAACATTTTCTAATAATATCTACAAAATCCATCAATATTCCCATTAAAAGTGCTATTAATACAGCCAGCATAAACCCAGATATAGACTCAAATATCGTAATAATACTATGATTAATTAAGTTTTCATAATCTGTAAAGAAAACTTCTATTATATCTGTAGGTGCTGGTAAAAGGTACTGTGGTATATCAAACTGTACCACAGCAAATTGCCAAACAGCTATTATAACCAAAAAAGTAATAATTGGATAAGAGGCTTTTTTTATACTATCTGTGGTTTCTAAGTTTATCCTCAATAGTTAAACCTCCAGCCTTTTCATCTACTCTAGCTACAGTTATTACTCTTTCACAGTTTAATTCAAAAGGTAATTTATGCATTTTTTTAATAAGCTCGAATACTTCATCGAATTCCCCTTCAAAAGTAGTACTCATTGCACCTATTTCATATTTTAATCCACTTTTTTCTACTAACTCTATGCATGCATCTACTATTTTATACATCTGATCTTCGTTTGCATAAGGGCGTAGAGGCATTACTGCTACGTCAGCTATTACCATAATTATCATTCCTTTCAATTTATATTCTCTCTTTTTATTATACTATCGCTCTTTTTTTTAATCAAATATTCTTTATACTAAATTAAGATTTATTTTTTAAAGTAATCGATGGTATAAATGTAAAAGATTACAAAATATTTTTACCCCTTATAAACTCTGTATAAACACATCAGATATATTTTTATAATTTGATAAATTTACTTTAGTTTTAATATAATTTATTCTATAATAAAAAGTATATAACTTCACTACAAGGAGCGTTGAAATGTTTAATAAACAGAAAGTTTTAGATAGACTTACAAATCATAAGCCCTATATAAATGGCGCTGAATTTATGCGTAAATCTGCTGTTTTTATTCCTCTAGTTAGAAAGGACGGAGAAATTCATATACTATTTGAAGTTAGAGCAAGTAGTCTTAAACACCGGCCATCTGAGATATCTTTCCCTGGTGGTGGCATAGAAGAAGGTGAAACTCCTCTACAAGCAGCTATAAGAGAAACTCAGGAAGAGATAGGCTCTTATCCTGAAGATATTAAAATAATTTCAGAACTGGATTTACTTATAACACCTGTAAAATATATAATTCATCCATTTGTTGGATATTTGGATAATATAGAACATATAAAGTTGAATAAGGATGAAGTAGACCATGTTTTTATGGTACCTCTAAGTTATCTTTTAGAAAATCAACCTAAAAGATATTTTAATACTGTTCAGGTTTTACCAGATCAGAATCTTCCTTTTGATTTGATTCCTGGGGAGAAAAATTATAAGTTTGAAAATGGAAAATCTCAGGTTCTATTCTATAAATATAAGGACTATGTTATTTGGGGTATAACTGCAAAAATTTTATATAACTTTTTAGAATTTTTCAAAGACTAAAAAAAGGGATTATCACACTTAATTTCTGTGATAATCCCTTTTTATTTCGTTTTTTATGCAACTAAATGTTTTTCTACTGTTTTTTCATAGTTTATTCCAGCAAGTAAGAATGATGCTGCTGATACTGAAAGTGAAAGACCTATTGCAAGGTATATTACAACTAGTGGTACTCCACTTATTAAATGAAAAGCTCTTAGTGATATACCCATAGTCATCATAAATGCCATTATCATATATCCTTTTTTATCAAAGAATGCAAATAAACAAGGTTCTTCATTTTCCATGTTAACTATTCTTTTTGAGTGTTTGTTGAACATTTTGTAGAATACTTTTGAGAAGAATATTGTAAATCCTACAATTCCAAGTATTATCGCTACTTCTTTAAGACTGCTCATCACAGCGAACTCCTCTGCTGCTATTTTTAATATATTAAATCCTGCTATAGCCCAAACTGCTCCAGCTATGAAGAATAATGTTCTTTTGTTTGCTTTTGGTTTAAATCTTTCCATCATGATTTTTCCTCCTAAGTTTTAATCTTTTTATAAGATTTTTCTTTATGTTTCTATTATACCCTATGTTTTTCTCTTTAATCACCAAAATCATTAAAAACTAAAATTATTTTATCACTCAAATGTATTTAAATCAAGTGTTATATCATAATCTATGTCGGAAAAATGTCGGAAGTTTTATTATTTTATACTTTTTTATCTACACTCACAAAAATATTTCAACTCCAAAAAAAGCAAAAAAATAAGCAGTACCAAGACTGCCAGAAAAATTAGAACTATTATAATCATACTCAATCCCCATAATGTGGAGTTACGAGGACTATTATGAACATACTTTTTACTTGTTAATTTAATAATACACTTTTAATTCATAATAGTCCAATCGTTAAAATCTATCATATTATAGATAACTATAGATAGAATTTTAAAAAATCAGCTCTCCATCTATAGCATTAATTATTATCTTTATTGCTATTAAAATCTTTTATAATTACTCAGTTAATCCACTTAATATAGTTTGAATATCTGTTGAATTTAAGTCAGATTTCTTTGTAAAAATAACTATATTATCCCTTTCAGCTAATAATACCGTTTCCTCATCCATTGAAAAGCCTTCTACTTTTGAATAGTCTACAGTAGCTACTCTATCGTCTTGAAGTATCGCATTCATGATAGTATCCCCTTCTGTAGCGATGAATTCTAGTATAGACATAGATATTCCTGTTAGTGTATTATATGTTAGAACATTAACCATATCATTAGAATTTATTGTATGTATAATCTCTAACACCTGATCTTTTTCGCTTAAATTTTGAAATTCTACTGTTTCCATTTTTAAAACCTCCAGTTATAAAAAATCCTTAATTAAA
>UQCY01000125.1 GCA_900539645.1 uncultured Clostridium sp.
TTGCTAAATTTTGCTCCTTGGACATTCTGTACAAATCCTCTTCAAACCGGCTTATATCCTCACTTTCAGCAGCTGCAACAGCTTGCTTTACAGAATCCTGAAGGGCTTCTATCTTATATCTGTGATAATACTTAGGCAATAGAAAATACAACATACCGTAAATTAAAAGCGCAATAGCAACAAGTAATGCTGTTGTTATAGAAAACAGCTTATACTTGATGTTCATGTTTTGCCAACGCTTATATATTCTTGTCAAGTGTGTATCCTATTCCTTTTACAGTTTTTATATAAGGAAGAGTTATTTTCTTTCTTATATTTTTAATATGTGCATCTACTATTCTTGTATCTCCGTAGTAGTCGTATCCCCATATGCTATCTAATAGGCTTTCTCTTGTTATTACCTGTGGGTATTTTTCTATAAGCTCTTTTAGTATATTAAACTCTTTAAGAGTTAACTCAATTACATCTCCATCTATCTCAGCTGAATATGTATCTAAGTTTAATTTTAATTTTTCAAAAGTTATAAAGTTATCATTTATTGTTTTATTACTTCTTCTCAGTATAGCCTCTACTCTTTTAACAAGTAAGTTAAATGAGAATGGTTTTGTTATATAGTCATCACACTCTATTTCAAATCCTTTTAACTGGTCGCTCTCCTGATTAAGAGCTGTAAGGAATATTATAGGTACACTAGATGTCTTTCTGATCATCTTACATACCCCATATCCATCTAGGTTAGGCATCATTATATCTAAGATTATAAGGTCATAGTTATTTTCCTTAAATTTCTGCATACCTTCTATTCCATCATTTGCTGCATCAACATTATATCCCTCTGCGCTTAGGAATTCTGTTATTAAATCCTGTATGCTAGCATCGTCTTCAATTACTAATATAGAAGAATTCATTTTATCCCTCCTTATAAATTCATACTCCATTATATTATATCACACTTTCCTCTTTTTAACTTCATTATAATTTCGAGTAATTTTCTAAATTTTACTCTTCGAAGCTTAATTAAACCTATATTTTTTTAATTTGAGAAAAATTTAATATTTATAAATAAAAAAAAGAGCTTCTTGTCTATGATTATAGACCAAAAGCTCTAATATTTTCAATATTTTTTAATAAAATATATTCATTTTAACATTTAATAATTAAATTTATTTTTTAAATATTTTTTTAATCTCTTTCTTTTTTTAACTAGAAATCTATTTTATCTATTATACCAGCCAAATACGCCATAACAACACCGTAGTTAGTCATAGGTATTTTTTGTTCTTTTGCAGCTTCAATTCTAGATAATACGTACTTTCTGTTAAACATACAGCCACCGCAGTGAATTATTAAATCGTATTTACTTAAGTCCTTTGGAAAATCTCTTCCTGCAACTATATCAAAAGTAAGTCCTTCACCGATTTTTTTTCTAAGTCTGTTTGGAATTTTCACTCTTCCTATGTCTTCTTCAAGTGGAGCATGAGTGCAAGCCTCTGCTATTAATACTCTAGAGTTTTCTGTTAAATTTTCTATAGCTTTAACACTCTCTCTATAATATTCTATATCGCCTTTAAAGTCTGCAAATAGCACTGAGAATGAAGTCAGTCTACTTTCTTTAGGCTTTTTATTGTATACTTCTCCAAAAATCTGTGAATCTGTAATGATTAAATCTGGAGGAGATACAAGTTTTGATATCATCGCCTCCATAGTATCTGCAGTAGAGCAAAGAACTAGACATTTGTTATCTAGTAAATCCCTTATTGTCTGAACCTGAGGAAGTATTAATCTTCCTTTTGGTGCCTGTATATCCTGAGGCATAACTAGTAAGACAGTATCTCCGTCTTTTACAATTTTTCCAGTTATACTTCTCATCGAATACTCTTCAGGTAAAAGTCTTATTAATTCTTCTCTAATAAGCTCTACACCTTTTTTATCAACTGCACTAGTTAATATAGGTTTTATTTTTAATTCATCTGATATTTTTTCTACAGATGATTGAAGATTTTCATTTGATATTTTGTCTATTTTATTTATTACAACTAAATAAGGAACTTTAGCTTTTTTTAGATTAGATATCCATTCTTTTTCTATTTCAATATCCAGTCCTTTAAACATTTTTTCCTCTTTAGTCAATATATTTTCATCAGAAAGTACTACAATTGCTATATCTGTCTTATTCACAGCATCAAGAGTTCTCTCTACTCTCATCTGTCCTAATTCACCCTCATCATCAAATCCTGCTGTATCTATAAATACAACAGGACCAATTCCATGAAGTTCCATAGATTTATATACAGGATCTGTAGTAGTTCCAGCAAAATCAGATACCAGTGATATATTTTGACCAGTTATAGCATTTATTAATGAAGATTTTCCGTTATTTCTTCTTCCATATATTCCTATGTGTAGCCTTTCTGCCCTTGGAGTTTCATTAAGTCCAGCCATATTTCTCTCCTTGTTATATGTTTTTATAGATTAATGGTGTGTCAGAAAAATACCAACACACCATATTTTTATAATTAAAATTTATTAGAATCTAAAATCTCTTTTTCCTTCATCTATTGCATTTAAGTATTTTATACAAGTTTCTTTAGCTTTTGGATTAGTTATATTTTCTAATTCTCTTTCTATAAGGGCTTTACCTTTTTTTCTAGTATCTTCTGAAGCATAGTCGTCTAAGTATTCGTTAAGAGTTAGAAGTGCATTTGGCTGGCAGCAGTTTGCTATCTGACCAGTTTTTGCAAGTGACATAAATCTGTCCCCTGTTCTTCCTTCTCTGTAGCAAGCAGTACAGAAACTTGGTATAAATCCGCCATCTAATAACCAATTAACAACCTGGTCTAATGTTCTTGTATCACTTACATCAAACTGAGCTGAGTTATCTTCTTCTGGTTCTGGCTCTGCATATCCACCAACACTTGTTTTAGATCCTCCACTTATCTGAGAAACACCTAATTCAAGAACTTTTTCTCTTGATTTCTGAGATTCTCTTGTAGATATTATCATACCTGTGTAAGGAACAGCTATTCTTATTACAGCAACTATTTTGTGGAATATTTCATCAGATATAGCATTTGAGAAATCATCAGTGTCTATATCATCTGCTGGACAGATTCTTGGAACACTTATTGTATGTGGTCCAACTCCCTGAGCTGCTTCAAGATGTTCTGCATGCATTAAAAGACCTACAAAGTCGTATCTGTACATTTCAAGTCCAAATAGTACACCTATACCAACATCATCTATTCCACCTTCCATTGCTCTATCCATTGCTTCTGTGTGGTAGCAGTAGTCGTGTTTTGGACCAGTTGGATGAAGTAGTTCGTAGTTTGCTTTATTGTAAGTTTCCTGGAATAATATATAAGTTCCTATACCAGCTTCTTTTAATTTTCTGTAGTTTTCAACAGTTGTAGCTGCTATATTTACATTTACTCTTCTTATATCTCCATTTTTATGTTTTATTCCGTAAATAGTTTTTATACTTTCTAATACATATTCTATTGGGTTGTTTACTGGGTCTTCACCTGTTTCAAGTGCTAAACGTTTGTGTCCCATATCCTGAAGTGCTATAACTTCTTTTTTAATTTCTTCCTGAGTTAATTTTTTTCTAGCTATGTGTTTATTTTTTAGGTGATATGGACAGTATACGCATCCATTTACACAGTAGTTAGATAAATATAAAGGAGCAAACATTACTATTCTGTTTCCGTATATTTTCTGTTTTATTTCTTTTGCTAAGCTAAACATTTTTTCATTTAAGTCTTCTTGGTCACATTCTAAAAGAAGTGCTGCTTCTCTATGAGTTAACCCTTTGCAGTCTTTAGCTCTTTCTATTATAGAGTCTATTAATTCTCTGTTGTCTTTGTTAGCCTTTGCGTATTCTATACTTGCAAGAATTTCTTCGTGGTTTATAAATTCTTCTGCTTTTAGTGATTTTGGATCATATTTGTACATTTTTAAGTCCCCCATTCGTAATTATAATTGCAAAATTAATTTCCTATTTTTTAATTTATTATATTAAACCAAAGATTCTTATCCTCAGTTAATAATCGTTTTCTTGTAGTTTATAATTTCTTATTTAATCTTAATTTTTATCCTTTAAAGCTATGCAATCTCCTCTATCTTCTACTATTTCGTAGCCTATTTTTCTCATAGATTCCTTTAGCTTATTTAATCCTTCTGCTGCCTCTTCTCCATCGCTTAATTTATCGTTGTAAAGCATGTATTTTTTTCTATCCTCTTTTGGAGATAGATTAGGCATAATTACATTTGCACCTGCTAATATTCCCTTTTCTCTACCCTGTGCACTTATTGTCCCAAGTGCAGTCGTTGCAGGTATTAGAGCCTTTGGACATAGTAATCTTAAAATAGAAATTAGTCTTAAAGTCATCTCCATTGTTCCACTTTCAAAGTTTTTAAATGGAGTATCCTTATGTGGTATAAATGGCCCTATTCCAATCATTTCGGGATTTAATTCCTTGATAAAAAGTAAATCCTCTGCTATATTTTCAAGCGTCTGATATGGAGATCCAACCATTATCCCTGTTCCTGTCTGATATCCAAGAGCTTTTAAATCTCTCAAACATCTCTTTCTATTTTCAGGATCTAGTTCAACTGGATGCAACTTGTTGTAATGTGTGTTGTCAAATGTTTCATGTCTTAAAAGATACCTATCTGCTCCAGCTTCCTTCATTTTTCTATAGCTCTCTGTACTTCTTTCACCCAATGAAAGAGTAACTGCACAATCTGGATATCTTTCTTTTATACTAGAAACAATATCGCATACAACCTCGTCTTTGAAAAATGCATCTTCTCCGCCTTGCATAACAAATGTTCTGAATCCTAGTTCATATCCATTTTCGCAGCAACTTAAAATCTGCTCCTTTGAAAGTCTGTATCTCTGGGCATTTTTATTACTTCTTCTAATACCACAGTAATAACAGTCGTTTTTACAATAATTTGAAATCTCTATCAGACCTCTTATAAAAACTCTCTTTCCGTAGATATCATCTCTGATACACTTTGCCCTTTCTGTAAGGTAATCTATATCATCTTTTTCAGAAATTGCCAAAAGCCTTACAAACTCTTCTTTTGAAAGAATTTGATTCTTCTCTAGTTTATCTATTAGGTTTTTCATTTGAATTCCTTTCGCTATTGACTATAAACTTTTTAAAATATAAAATCTAATTAATGAAATCTGAGGAGGTGCCTTTATGGAAACAAGAATAGCACTTATAGGGATAATTGTTGAAGATTTAAAAGCGTCTGATGCACTAAATAAGACACTACACGACTTTGCTCCCTATATCGTTGGAAGAATGGGTGTACCATATCCTAAAAAGGAAGTAAGTATCATTAGTGTAATCATTGATGCTCCTGCAGATGTGATTAGCTCACTATCTGGAAAGCTTGGTATGATAAAAGGACTGAATGTAAAAGTTCAGTATTCTAAAAAATAGACTATCAACAAAAATATATTTAATATATAAATTTAAATCAAAATTCTGTCTATTTTCAATAATCGTATATAAAAATCCCTGCCTCGACAAACGGGGAGAGCGTAAAGAGACAGATGGTACAATTTTCAGGAGAATCGTGACGGGAGTGCCCCTGTTCGTTATGGGATACGCACGAATGTTCCCCGTGAACATGAAAAGCTTTCACGAGGAAAAAG
>UQCY01000126.1 GCA_900539645.1 uncultured Clostridium sp.
CCTGTCTTGTAAACCTATGCCCTAATGCACTTACAAATAAAGCATTTTCGCCTTCAGCTGCTACATTATCTCTCGCTTCATTTACATAAAGTTCTAAGTATTTCTTAGTTACATCTATAAGAGGTATAACCCTTTTATTCTTAGTTGAAGAACAAGTTATACTCCCCATTTCAAAATCTACATCATCTATATTAAGGTCTATCAGCTCAGATACCTTCATTCCTGTGCCGTACAACACCTCAAATATAGCCTTATCTCTTTTTAATTTATTTGAGTCTAAACTTTCGAAATTTAACAGAGCTTCTATTTCTTCTTCTGTTAAAATCTCCACTGCTTCTTTTTTTATCTTTGGCTTTTTAATATTTTTAGCCGGATCTGTTTCACAAATCTTACTAAAGAATAGATAGTCGTGGAAAGATTTTATAGATGATGTAGTTCTAGCTATAGTAGAAACAGATGTATTGTGTTTCTCTAGCTCAACTAGATAGTTTAATATATCTGTTTCTACAACATCTTTGATATCTATATTTTTTTCCTCTAAATAATCCTTATATTTTTTTAAATCTATTCTATAAGATGAAACAGTGTTTAAAGATAATTTTCTTTTATTTTCTATATAATCTATATATTCTTTTATTAAATTGTCCATCCTAAACTCCTCATTCGATTTCTTACACATCGTATGTCCTCATACGAAATCTTTTAAAGTCAGGTTCTTTAATCCCAAAATTTTAGAATTATTTATTTTCTGTTATATAAATCGCTGCAGACGATGCTGAGTCAAAGAATTCACTATCCTGTTCGTAGTTTCTTCCCATGCTCTTAACTTTTAGTCCGTAGCTATCTATATCTTCTTTTGTTCTATTATTTTTTATGTATTCTATTTTATGTTTTTCGTCTAATTTATTTTCTTTAATCTGATTTTTTATTATGCTATCTTTTTCTTCACCGTAAATAGTTATTGGTATTTCAACCCCTACATTAACTATTTCATCAAATATAGTTATACTGTGGTGAGATATCCCTCTATGTCTATCTCTCATATCAGCAAAACTTATTCTAGGTATAGCAACTGGTCTACCACCTAATTTTGATATTGCATCTAATATTGGTCCTTGTTCAATTCCTGTAAATCCGTATTTTGTACCAGTTCCAGCAATTCCAGGTCCCATGCTTATAAATACAGCATCTGCTTTAGCTATTTCTTTAGCAGTTATTAATGCTGTATATATATTTATACATTCGTAATCTCCACCAAAGGCATTTCCAAATGTTATTGTAGAGTCTATTAATCCTTTATCTTTTAGCGTTGCTGCATTCATACTAAAGTATATTGGAAGTGCAGCTCCGTCAGTCATTATGTATACTAGTTTTTTGTTTGGATTTAGTCTTTTGTATGTTGCTGCAAATGGAGTTAGCATACTGTGTAGAGTTCCAACAACTACAGGCATTCCATCAAGTGTTTCAAATTTTTCAAATACATCGTGGTATTTGCTTTCGTGATCCTCAACTGAATCAACTCTAACCTGCATAGGAGTATATCTAAGCTTCATTATGTGCCCCTGACCTTCTAAATCAGCCTCCATGTTGTCTAGGTTAGATATTACATAGTGGTATCCACCTGTACCAAGAGAAAGCTCCACAGCTGTCGTATTTAGAAGCACCTTATCTCCAACTTTTACTTCTCCAGTCATTTTAGGATAGTTGTACGCTCTAAATATTTCTCCGTTTATTTCAACTCTTATATCGTCAAGCTGTCCATTTTGTTTTTTTATTTCAACTACATCGCCTATTTTTCTGCTCAACATAAATGACTACCTTCCTAATCTGTCCAAGAAATTAAGGACTTTATTTTTTTCTATTATCTTAGTTAGGGAATATTTTTCAGTTAAGATATGTATAAGTACTAAGAATACTAACCAACCTATTTTAACATTTATAGAATATCCAAATGCCATAAATATACCTATTGATATACCAAGCACATTTGAACCAGCATCCCCCATCATACACTTAGCTTTTAAATCCTGATTGAAGTAAGCAAGCACTGCTGGAACTATTAAGAATGGTAGTATTCTTGTAAATCCAGTAAGTGTAGCTATCATAACAATCATTATAACTAAATATACTTTTATAGCTCTTCCCGGTCTTAAATCCATTAAGTTCATAAGATTTGTAGAAAGTGCTATTATAAGTGTATTTAATACTATTTCAGGTATGCTTCTTGTTAAGACTACTGATATTAATAATCCAACAAACCCTCCATAAAGTGCTTTAAATCCACCTGTTGTAAGTGTACCTTTGAAAAGACTTTTAAAGTGTCCTTTTAAGCCACTTACGTTTCTATTTCCAATTATATCGTCCATTATCCCTGCAAATGACATAGATAAAGCTGCAAATAAGAACATAAATAAGTATTTCATATGCTCAGAATCTCTATCTATATAAGCTAGTACCATAGATGATATAACAAGCATTGGAACGAATACTATCCCCATACTTACAGGTATCATATCCTGTTTGTAGTTAGGTCTAACTATTTCGCCTTCTATTAACATTTTTTTGAACATAGGAATTATAAGAAGAGTCCCTACAAATCCTACTAATGCAAGTATAAGCATAATGTACATATCTGCCATTACTTAGCACCCCATTCCTTTTTCTTCTGTTTTACAACTTTTTTAATATGGTAATATTGTTTACCTCTGTGGATAAATCCTTTTAAATCCCTTCCTGTTTCATTGTGAGTCATTTCCACTGGAACTTCTTTAATTCTGTATCCCCATTTTAATATGTCTATAGACATCCCTACTTCGACACCGTATCCATATGGTATTGTATCAAATCTTTCTATTACTTCTTTTTTGAATATTCTCTGACCTGATATACTGGCGTTTAATTCAACACCTGTCATTTCATATACAGACTCTTTAGCTAGTCCTTTTACAAGACCTAGTCCACCCTTTTTCTTAGCTCCAGGGAACTGTGCTATTGTCACATCTGCCTCGTCATCAAATACTGGTTTTATTATTTTTATTACTTCTGAAGAACAAGACCCTAAATCTGCATCTAAGAATCCTACTATATCTGCATTTTTAAGAGCTTCTTTTAGACCAAAGTTAAGAGCATATCCCTTACCTCTATTTTTATCAAGTCTAAATACTTTTACTTTTTCACTATCTACACTTCTAGCTTCTGATTCTGTATTGTCAGAAGAACCATCGTCGACAACTATTATTTCATTTATTTCATCTATACCAACAATCCCTTCAAGAGTAGCTTTTATTCTGCTACCCTCGTTGAATGCTGGCATTATTATGCTTGTATAATGTTCCATTTTTTTCTCCTTATTTTTCCATTGGGATTAGAGAAGATGCTGTATCTAATCTTCCGAAATTACCTACAAGATTTTCATCCTGTATTAGAGCTACTAAAGAAAGTACTCCTGTTTTTTCATCTATATTATCTACAGTTGCTGCTTTATTTTTAGCATACTGCTCAACATATGAAGTTTTAGCTCCTTTTGTCTGTGCTTCAACTACATATTTGTTTTCAGATTTTAATTTTGATACTACAAATTTATCAAGTTCATTGAACTGTTTTGCTGGATCTGATGATTCTGATGCTGCTGATATTACAACAGATGAGAAGTTTGAAATATCATCGCTTTCAGAATTTAAGTCTATCATCTTTAATTCTTCTAGTGGA
Source organism: uncultured Clostridium sp. (assembly GCA_900539645.1). GTDB lineage: Bacteria > Bacillota > Clostridia > Peptostreptococcales > Peptostreptococcaceae > Peptacetobacter. The sequence goes on from UQCY01000126.1 coordinate 3,709, forward strand.
GCTAAAGATTCAGCATTACCTCTTTTTACTATGTCGAACACATAGTTTACAACGTCCCCAGTTGATTTAAATTTTTCTCCAGTTTTTTCAGCTGCCTGTTTTATTAATTCTTTGTCAGTTATTTCTTTATTGAATATTAATTCAAAAGCAACTGAACCATCATACTGATTTACTATTTCTTTTAATTTGTCTACATTTTCTGTTCTACCGTAAGTAGATACAACAGCAACTTTTTTACCTGATAAAGAGCCTGACATTAAAGCATCTGCATTTTCATTTACATACTCTACTAAAGCATTGTACTTTTTATCAGTATTTTTTAAGTCAGATGATAATGTATCATTTTCTTCCTGGATACTGTTGAATTCTTCATCAAGCTGCTCTATTATAGCTGCCTGCTGTTTGTTCATTTCTTCGTTATTGTTTAGATTGAATCCAACAAGTATCCCTATACCTAACGCTAGGAATATTGCCCCAATCGAAACAATGTAGTATTTCATATTTATATGCATAATATTTTCCTCCTGCTAAAACTACATATTGAGCATTATTCTTAATTTTAATTGCATAAGCTGTATAAACTGCTGCATTCTTGGAGATAGTGATGCCAGTATTAATACTGGGAATAATGCAGTAGCTATTAATGCCCAAATATATTTTATTTTTAATTTACTTCTGTATAAAAGGTTAACACCTTTTGCATCTATAAGCTTTGCACCTATTTTCATTCTAACTAGGAATGTACTCGCCATACCTTTTCTACCTTTTTCAAGGAAGTCTATTATATTAGAATGAGTTCCAAGTGCAACTATAAGCTCAGCATTGTACTCGTATGCTATAAGCATAGCAATATCTTCACTTGTACCTGGTGCTGGGAATACTACAGAATCAAGTCCTAAATCCTGTACTCTTTTTAGTCCAGGTGCTCTACCATCTGTATATGCATGTACAACGATTTCTCCAGCTGCCTTTAATGATTCATCGCTTACACTATCCATATCCCCTACAACAACATCTGGTTTATATCCAAATTCCATAAGTGCATCTGCTCCACCATCAACACCTACTAGTATTGGTTTGACCTCTTCAATATAAGAAATCATTGTAGCTAAATCTTCCTTATAATCCTGTCCTCTTACAACTATAAGTACCTGTTTTCCCCGATATTTTGTTTTTACTTTAGGTATTTCAACTTCACCAAGTATAAAACCTTTTTCTTTTTTAGCATACTCTATAGTATTGTCTATAAATCTGTCTAATTCTTCCCCTAAGTTATCATACGCTAATTTTATCTGAACAGCTACTTTTTCTCTAGTAAGTACATCTCCTTCTCCTATTAGCTCATCACCACGGAATATTTTTCCATCCTCTACTAGTAATGTTTCGCCTTCAGATACATTGTTAAAAAGATCTTCTCCTACTCTATCTATTATAAGTATGTTGTTTTCTGTTAAAATCCCAGGTCCCTTGTTAGGATATCTACCACTTATAGACTCAGCAGCATTTATAACTAATTTGACCTTAGCTTCAACTAAAGAATTTGCTGCAACCTCATCTATATCAACATGGTTGATGACTGCTATCTCACCAGGCTGAATTCTTTTAGCAAGCTTCTTTGTTTTGCGGTCTACCCTTATCGGTGCCTTGACTATCATATCAAACCCTCCAAATTTCATAAAATCACATTATATTATACCATATTTTTTTATAGAACTAAAGAATATATAGAGATAATTTTATATAGAAAACCTTTACCTATCAACCTTTTTAAAAAGAGTTACGAAGAAAATTATTCCTTCGTAACTCTACCTTATTAATTTTTTATTTTTCTTTTCTAAAACGTAAAAGTAATCCCGCAATCGCAAAAGCTCCTACTAAGCCTAACAGGCTTGATGAAGTAGTCATACCAGTATTTGGTAATTG
>UQCY01000127.1 GCA_900539645.1 uncultured Clostridium sp.
AAAATAAAAAAAGAGATGTAGAATTTTCTCTACATCTCTATTATTTACAATAATATCAAATTTTATTTTGATTATACTAATTTGATTGCTTTTTTAGGACATTTCTGCATACATAAATGACATCCTACACATTTGTCCTGATCTATTTCGTGAGCTACTTTAAGTTCACCAGATATAGCATCAAATTTACACTGTTTAGCACATATTGTACAACCAACACATAAATCTTTGTCTATTGTTACTTTCTGTCTTTTAGCTAAATCTCCTGCTATTACTTTTGTTGGACATTTTTCAACACATACCATACATCCAACACATTTTTCAGGATCTATTTTAGCTACGTTGTTTTCAACGTGAATTGCATCAAATTTACAATTCTTTTCACATATACCGCAACCTATACATCCAGCAGAGCAGTTATCTTTAACTACTTTACCTTTCTGAGTATTGTTACAGTTTACTATTATTTCCTGAGAAGCTGGTTTTTCAACTATTAATCCTTTTGGACAAACTTCTCTACATTTACCACAGTTAACACATTTTTCTTCGTCAACTACAGCAACACCATCAACTATATGTATAGCGTCGAATGCACAAACAGAAACACAAGTTCCTAATCCTAGACAACCCTGTGCACATGCTTTAGCACCACCATTAAGAACAGATGCCGCTCTACATTCCTGAACACCATCATATTCAAATTTATCTTTTGCCTTTTCGCAAGTACCTTTACATATTACATGAGCTACTTTTCTTTCGCCAGCTTCCGCTTCTACACCCATTATTTCTCCAACTTTGGCTGCAACTGCTGCTCCACCAACTGGACATGCATTTATAGCTGCTTCACCTTTTACTATCGCTGCTGCACATCCTCCACAACCTGGGTATCCACATCCACCACAGTTTGCTCCTGGAAGTACACCAAGTATTTCTTCTTCTCTTGGGTCAACTTCAACAGCGAATTTTTTTGATGCGAAATCAAGAATTAAACCGAATATTAACCCTAACGCACCTAATAATATTACCGCTTTTAATATTTCCACTATTCTTCGCCTCCCCGTTTTTATAACTTAATAAGTCCTGTGAATCCTAAGAAAGCGATTGACATTAAACCTGCTGATATTAATGTTATAGGGAAACCTTTGAAAGCTTCCGGAATATCTGACAATTCTAATCTTTCTCTTATACCTGCAAATATTACTATTGCAAGAGTGAACCCTATACCAGCACCACAACCATTTATGATTGTTTCTATTAGGTTGTATCCTTTATCTATATTAACTATTGCTATACCAAGAACGGCACAGTTAGTAGTTATAAGAGGTAGGAATACCCCAAGAGCCTGATATAAAGATGGACTCATTTTTTTGATTACCATTTCAACGAACTGAACTATAGATGCTATAACAAGTATAAATGCTATAGTCTGAAGATATTCAGTTCCAGTTTTTACTAATAACATCTGTATGAAATAAGTTATAACTGATGCAAGTGTTAAAACGAATGTAACTGCAACACCCATACCTACAGCAGTGTCAACTTTCTTTGAAACCCCAAGGAACGGACATATACCAAGGAACTGAGATGTTATAACGTTATTTACAAGAACTATACTTAAAAATAATAGTACTAAATTCATTCACCTACACCCCCATTATGCCTTTTTATTTTTTAATTTATTGAATCCTGCGAATAAGAATCCTAAAGTTAAGAATGCTCCTGGAGGAAGTATGAATATTAATATTGGAGTAAAGTGTGCTCCAAATAAGCTAAATCCAAATAAGCTTCCGTTTCCAAGTAATTCTCTAACTGCTCCTATTACTGTTAGAGCTAGTGTGAATCCTATACCATTTCCAAGACCATCTGCTGCTGATGCAACAGGACCGTTCTGGCTTGCGAAACTTTCTGCACGAGCAAGTATTATACAGTTAACAACTATAAGTGGTATATATAAACCTAGTGCCTGATCTAGTACTGGTATATACGCTTTTAATAACATACCAACAATTGTAACGAATGTAGCTATAACAACTATGAAAGATGGTATTCTGACTTTATCAGGAATTACCTTTCTTAAAAGTGATATTGCTATATTTGAACATGTAAGAACTACCGCTGTAGATAATCCCATACCCATACCATTTATTGCTGAAGTAGTAACAGCTAGAGTAGGACACATACCTATAACCTGTACAAATGTTGGGTTTTCATCTATTAGTCCATTTTTAAAGACTTTACCGAAACTCATTTAAAACCCTCCTTATTTATTTAATGCGTTGAATACATCTATCGCAGCATTTACACCATTAGTAACTGCTGTTGATGATATTGTTGCACCTGATATTGCAAGTATCTGATTGTCTCCTGATGCACTACCTTTAGCTACTTCAAGAGGTTTATCTGTTTTCTTTCCGTCATACTGTCCATTGAATGCTTCATCTTTAGCTTTAGCACCTAGACCAGCTGTTTCTGACATTGAACCTATATCAACACCTGTTATAGTTCCATCTGTTGATATACCTATTATAACTTCTATAGCTCCACCGTATCCACTTGGAGTAGCTTTGAAAGTATAACCTACATTTTCTGATCCGTTAAGACCTTCATAAGCTTCTACTATAAGGCCATCACCTTTTCCATCGAATTCAGAGGCATCTAACTGTTTGAAATCAGTAGCATCTGGAAGTACAGACTGTCTAAGTTCATTGTTAGCCTGAATATTTCTTTCTTCTATTACTGGAGCTGTTATCTGGTTAGTTCCTGCTAGTAGGAATGATGCTACAGCACTTATAACTAATAATGTTCCACCAACTTTTACTGCACTATTCATTATTTTGCCTCCTTCCCGAATACTCTATTTTTAACGAATTTATCTATTAAAGGAGCAAGACAGTTAACAAGTAATATTGAGTAAGATACACCTTCTGGATATCCACCGTATAATCTTATAACTGAAGTGATTACACCTGCAAGAACTGCATATATAACCTGTCCTTTTTTAGTCATAGGAGATGTTGCGTAGTCTGTCAGCATGAAGAATCCTCCAAGCATTAAACCACCTGCCATTAACTGATATATAGCGAACTGTAAGTTAAATCCACCTAAAAGGAAAGTTAAAACGAATACTGTTACTATATATGCTACTGGCATTACATAACTTATAATTCCTTTATATATAAGATACACTCCACCTAATATAACTAGTAATGCACAAGTTTCACCTATACAACCACCAGTATTTCCAAGGAACATATCTGATAATGATATATTGTTTGCTGCAAGATCTGCTAAACCAGCTGGACCAGCTTTTAAGAAACTAAGTGGTGTTGCTGTAGATACAGCATCAAGATTAGCTGATGATACAAAGTTAACACCAGTTTTAGTCCATGCAGTCATAGCTACTGGGAATGATGCTAATAAGAATGCTCTAGCTGCTAATGCAGGGTTGACAAAGTTGCATCCTATACCACCGAATACCATTTTAACAACTACCATTGCAAATATTCCACCTAATAAACACATCCACCATGGAAGTGAAGCTGGAACGTTGAATGCTAATAATAAGCCTGTTACAACAGCTGAAAAATCACCTATTGTACTTTTCTTTTTCATTATTTTACAGAATATATGTTCTGATCCCACTGTACCAAGTATACAGAAGAACATAGCACTTAAAGCATTAAGTCTGAAGTAGAATAGACCTGCAAGTGCTGCTGGAACAAGTGCTATAATAACCTGTTTCATTATATATGATGTATCTTCATTACTTCTTACATGAGGAGAAGATGATACTATCAATTTATTTTCCATTGTTTTTCCTCCTGACTTTTATTATTTTTTCTGTGCTGCCTGCTGTTTTCTTCTCTTAGCACCGATTTCTCTCTTAGCTGTTCTTATTGTCTGAACAAGAGGTCTTCTAGCTGGACATATGAATGAACATGAACCACATTCTATACAATCCATAGCGTTGAATTCTTCAGCTCTATCGAAATCATTTTTCATTGAATATGCACTTATTAATAACGGCTGTAAGAATGATGGACATACATCTGTACATCTACCACATCTTATACAGTTCTGCATTTCTGGAGTTCTTGATTCTTCTTCTGTTAAAAGAAGTATACCTGAAGATCCCTTATTAGTTGAGATTTCTGTATGCCACTGTGTGAATCCCATCATTGGTCCACCCATGATAACTTTACCAAGGTTAGTACCTTCTTTGTATCCTCCACACTGGTCTATTATTTCATTTACTCTAGTACCTATTTTTGTTACTAAGTTTTTAGGTTCTGCTATACAAGGACCTGTTACAGTAGTTATTCTTTCTACTAAAGGCATACCAGTTGTTATAGCATCTGCTATAGCAGCCGCTGTACCAACGTTGTCAACAACAGCTCCTGCAGCTATTGGAAGTCCACCTGATGGAACTTCTCTACCAGTACATGCATATATTAACTGTTTTTCAGCACCCTGTGGGTATTTAACTTTTAATGTAACAACTTCTATTTCTGGGAAGTCTTTAGCTACATTCTGAACAGCTTCTATAGCATCTGGTTTGTTTTCTTCAATTCCTATAAATCCTTTTTTAACATCTAGAACTTTCATTAAAGCTCTACATCCTAAAACAACTTTTTCTGGCTGTTCTAGCATTAATCTGTGGTCAGCTGTTAAGTAAGGTTCACATTCTGCACCGTTAAGTATTACGAACTCTGCAGTTGATCCTGGAGGAGGACATACTTTAACGTGAGTTGGGAATGTTGCACCACCCATACCAACTATACCTGCTTCTTTTATTATTTCTACTATTTCTTCTTTTGAAAGATCTTCTAACTTACCATGAGGTTTAACGCTTTCATGAAGTTCTTCTTTAAAGTCATTTTCTATAACTATACACATACCTTTACCGTTTGGTATTTCATGTGGTTCTATAGCTATAACTTTTCCTGATACAGAAGAATGTATGTTGGCAGAAACGAATCCACCAGCTTCAGCTATTTTCTGTCCTAGCTTAACTTCATCTCCTACTTCAACTATAGGTTTTGCCGGAGCACCTATATGCTGCTGAATAGGAATGTAAACCACTTTAGGAGCTTCAGCTCTTTCAATTGGCTTTTTGTTAGAGTACTCTTTTCCATGTGGAGGATGTATACCTCCCTTAAAAGTTAAGAGTTTCATTATTTTACCCCCTATCTATAATAAACAATTTTTCTATCATATATTAGTATACTATATATAATAAAAATACTTAAGTATTGTTAAAAAAATATCTCCAATTTTACCCACAAACTTTAGAATTCCACCTTAACTTAGGTATTTTTTCTTATTTAAAACCTATACCTAGCAGAATTAAAGATATATGTTTATATATTTTTTTATTTTGTCACTCTATTTGTCTATTTTTCAACAATTGTATCTTGTATACATATATAGATACAACTGCACACTAAAAACAGACTTTAAAATATAAGTCATCATAAAAAAGTATAGCTTAGCGTAAAATTTCAAGCTATTTATTTTATCCAACACCTTTTTAACTTCTATATTATAATTTATATTCA
>UQCY01000128.1 GCA_900539645.1 uncultured Clostridium sp.
AATGAGATAGGAATGAAAATTAATAAAATTAAATTTAAATATATTATACGAGGAGTAATTATTATGAAAAAATTTCTATCAATCTTACTAATAGTCCCACTTATATTTTCATTAGTTGCATGTACAAAACAAAACGAAGAACTATCAAAATGGGATTGCTCAGTAGCATGTGCAGAAGAATCCACTGAAAACAACTATATAGTTACCTACAGCAACGAAAAAATCATATCAAAAACAGGACTATTAACTATCCAAAACAGAAACGACTTTGACATAGCGGTTTCACTACATCAAACTTCTGGTGAAGAAGAAAAAACTGTAGAAATAAAAGCTAATGGGGTAACAACATTACACAACATAGAAAAAAACAAAGAATACACACTTGGCTGCCACGCTGACGTAAAAAAAGGGATGCCATAAAAATCTGACATCCCTAAATATTATTCTTCAATTTATTTTAAGAAACAATTTAATATCTGCTGTTCTGCTTCCTCTTCAGTTAAACCTAGAGTCATTAATTTTAATATCTGATCCCCAGCTATTTTACCTATAGCAGCTTCATGAACTAACATAGCATCTGGATGCTCTGCAGATATTTCTGGTATTGAACTTATCTTAGCATTTCCCATAAGTATTGAGTCGCACTGAACATGTGCTGAACACTGATTTTCCCCTATTACTCTTGGATTGAATACCTGAACAGAATTGTCCTGTCCAACAGTACGAGATATAACCTGAGCTGAAGAATCTTCTCCTTCAAGTACAACTTCCATATTAGATTCAGCAAACTGGTCATCGTGAGTTAATAATCTTTCAAGAACAACTATTTTTGCATTTTTACCTAAAGTTGCTTCAAGATCTCTCTTAGTAGAGTCAACTCCTCTTATCTGAACTGTTTCCATTTCGCAGTATGAATCTTCTTCCATTTCAACTATTGTCACAGGATTTAGGATTCTCTTTCCTCCACCTTCAGTTCCTTCTCCATAATGTTTTTCAGTGTATTTTAATTTTGCTCCTTTTTTAAGAACAAATCTATGTATACCATCATGCTGACTATCATCGCAACCGCAGTTGTGTATACCACAACCAGCTATTATAGTTACTTCTGCATTTTCTCCTATTATAAAGTCGTTGTATACTTTATCGCTAAATCCAGACTGAGTAACTATTACTGGTATATGAACATCTTCTGGTTTAGAATTTGGTTTTACTATTATATCTATACCTGGTTTATCTGTTTTAGGTATTATATCTACGTCTTTAGTAGATCTTCTTTCTATACCTTCACCATTTTTTCTTATATTAAATGCCCCAAGAATTGGATTACCCATTCTCATATCGGCAACTTCTTTTAATAAGTCTAAATCCACTCTATCCATTGTAAACCGCCTTTCCCTGTATTTCACATACAGTTCCATTTACCTGGTTTAATATTTCAGGTAATATCTCATCTTTGCTTCCACTAGTTTTTATTTTTCCATCTTCTAATACTATTATCTGGTCAGCAAGTTCTAGTATTCTTTCCTGATGAGATATTATTATTATAGTCTGGTCTTTTTCTTCGTGCATTTTCTGGAAGCTTTCATTTAATTTACCAAAGCTCCATAAATCTATCCCAGCTTCTGGCTCGTCAAATATAGATACTTTTAAATCTCTTGCAAATAAAGTAGCTATTTCTATTCTCTTCATTTCCCCACCAGATAAAGAGTTATCCACTTCTCTAGTTAGGTATTCTTTTGAACATAGACCAACTGCTGCTAAATACTGGCAACAATCTTCCTTTGGAAGGTCTCCTCCATGAGCTAATTTTAATAAATCTTCTACTGTCATACCTTTTATTCTAGGTGGCTGCTGGAATGCATATCCTATTCCCATTTTAGCTCTTTCTGTTATAGATTTTTCTGTTATATCTTCTCCATCTAAGATTATCTGTCCTTTTGATGCTTCTGATATACCCATTATAACTTTGGCAAGACTTGATTTTCCACCACCGTTTGGACCAGTTATAACATATAGCTTTCCTTTTTCAAAATTAATGCTTAAATCATCTATTATATTGCGTTCTTCTCCGTTTTCATCTACAACATTAAAGAACACATTCTTTAACTCTAGCATTCTCGTTCCTCCATTCGTAAAATAAACCATCTATAGGATAAGTTTTTAGTCTTTTTTTAAAAATAATTCTACATTATATATGTTATCAATATTATCTGTTTTTATCAACAAAATAGAGTTCAAATAATCAAATTTTTCTTACTAAACATACTTTTTTCCTATATACGAAAAAACGGCTATCAATCAAATCTATAATTCGATAGATAACCGTCTAATTTCTTTATTTTTTCTTCTTTTTTTTCTTACTCTTTTCTTGTTCTCTAATTCTTATAGCTTCTTTTTCACTCTTTGGCGCCTTTGCAGCTTCTTCTTTTTCTCTTTTCTTAACCTTGTAATAGAAATAAGATAAATCTGCTATGATAAGTGCTAAATACACACCTGTAAATATCATAGAGTTTTTATTTAATTCAAAGTTATAGCTTTTGTAGAATATAAGAACAAATACTGGTAGTGAGAATAAAATTCTCATTGCTGGATTTTCTCTCAAAATTTTTACCCCCTTAAATCCTCTGAATACTTTAACTCTCCACTACATAGTATATAGCTTTTTTAATATAATATATAGCCCCTTTTTTATTTGTTTATTATTTAATTTTAATTAATTTACTAATTTATTTAAATAAATTTCTAAGCTGTGAAGTCACTGTTACGTTAGATCCTCCACCAACCTGTGAAATTTTTTCTACACTTTTCCCTAATAATGCTGATTTCTGTCCAGTAGATAGATTTTTTCCGGCTAATACTATTGGAGAGTTTTTCTTTGCTGCAAATGCCCCTACTGATAAACCATCTATTAACTTATCCTGTCCTTCTAAACCATCTTTAACAACGAAAACATATTCAAAACTAGACTGATTATAGAATTTTTTAATTATAGCTGCATTTGTTTCGCTTCTATTTGCACCACTAACTCTTTCTGGGTTTTTTAGAGAAACTTCTACACCCTCTGGAACAGCTGCTTTTCCACCTATTATATAAGTTTTTTCTATTGCTGAGTCAGAAAGAATTTTTTCAGCACCTGGAGTTTCGCCTTTCTTATTAGATAATATTATCGGTATATTTTTCTGTCCTGCTGCTGCACCAAAACTTATTGCGTCTGCAAGTCCACTTACACCATTTACAACAGCTACCTGGTCTATTGCAGCACCTTCTGATTTCATCTCATTTGCTATAGCTACACCAGTTGCATATCTATCGCTTCCTGATATTCTCTCAACAGAAATTCCCATACTTTTTATCCGTGACTGAACATTTTTAGATATTACAGATTCTCCACCGATTATATATACTTTTCCTACACCAAGTCTTTTTAATTCTTCCTTAGTAACATCTTTTAGACTATTTTTTTCTGTTAATAATACTGGTGCATCTTTGTATGCTGCGAGTGGTGTTGCAGCAAGTGCATCTACTATCGCACCACCATTAGAAATTATTGCAGTATTTGCACTGCTCCAACCTCTTTGACTTGTTTTAACTGCTGTTTCATATCTATTAGATCCTATTATATCATTTGGATTTAGATTTTCTTTTGTAACTGCTTTTATAGCAAAATTCATTTTACTACTATTTCCAGAGTTAATATCTACAAACTTGCCATCTACTAGCTTAAAGCTCTCTCCCTTATTAGCATTAGCTTTAAACCAACTTACATTTCCTGTATTTCCATCTGTAAGTATAGTCGCCATTTTATCATTTTGCATTTTTAATACTATTGCACCTTTTCCCGCTGGAACCTGTACAGAGTCTACAGGAACAGTAACATACCCTGTTTCATTTAATGTTCCAGATGCAAGTAATTTTAAGTTGCTATTCTGAGGAACTCCATTTTTAACTTTAGCATAGTATATTTCGTATTTACTTCCTAAAGTTGTATTTCCTATTGTTATACCTTCAATAGTTTCATTATTTCCGTTGAAGTTAAATACGTTTGCTATAACTATGTTTTTTCCTCCCATTTCAACATATCCACCTTTTTCAAGCTGGTATACTCTATTTCCTTTTTTAGCTACATTTTTTATTGAGTAATTATCACCTGCATGAAGAAGTGTTTTATCTTCATAAGATACCCAGAAATATCCTCCCTCTGAGTTATAATTTCCCCAACTATTTTTAACTAGCCAAGCTCCATCGTGTTCAGGTTTAACTTTTCCTGTGAAGTTATCTCTGCTATAGCTATCATCCCAACCAACTACAGTAACAGCGTGGTTCTGACCTATATTGTAATCTACATAGTAGGCATTTTCATCCTTGCTTGTGTATTCAGAAAAGTTTCCATACCCAGATACTACGCCGCCGTATTTTGATATAGCATTTTTTATATCTGACTGATTATTTTTTATAAATATAGTGTCAGTTACATCGTAATCTATACCTTTTGCAGTATTCATATTTGAAGGTTTTGTGTCATGAGTATTATACTTTAATTCTGATTCAAGTTTTGGTCCGTCACCAGATGTAAAATATCCCATAGATAGAAGATTTGAAGTTCCTTCCTGATCTCCAACATTCCATCCATTTGTTCCGCCTTTTGCCCACCATCTCATATGTTCTTCTGATAAATCAGTTTGTCCATATCCGTTTGTGGCAAGATAAGACTCCATCCCTGCAATTCCTGCAAATGCCCAGCAAACCCCTAGATTTTCTTGGTCTTTAACTGCAGTATCCTTTCCCAATTGTCTTGGATCGTAACCTTTTGGAAGATATCTACTTTTTCTAGCTACACTTCCAGAAACACGAGTTCCATCTACATCAAATGGCATCGGAACTCGTTCTGTCTTGTCTACTGTTCCATTTTCTACATCTTCAATATATTCTTTAAACTCGTCTGTTGGCTCTATTTGATTTATAGAAGTATCTTTATCCTTTATGCTCAATCCAGTATCAGCAAATGCAATTGGAGTTGCACTTATCGCTATTGCAGTTGCTGTGATTACCGACATGGCTTTTTTATTCATCATATATATCTCCTCCAATATATCTAAAATGTTTATCTTATGCATAATTATTATCATTCATTATACAATGCTTTATCTTATTTTTCATTATACATTATTTCATAAATCTATTGGATAATTTTTTTATATATTAACAAAATAGTCATTACTTAAACTTAAATATTTCATAACTGTAATATTTCAGTCACTTATAATTCTTGACTTTTAACTATTTTTAAAGTATTATTTGTGAGTATGCGTCTTCAAAAAACTCTTAATTAAAATAGATTTTAAAAAAAATTGCTTTTTTCTTTAGACTTTTTTTAATTTTGTGTTATGAATTTTTTTAGATTTGAAGAACATAATATAAATATAGAAAGTAATTACTTTATAAATACGATAAATTTAGGTTTTGTTAACTTGATATGAAAAAAATACTCTCGAAACAAAAAATAAATCGATG
>UQCY01000129.1 GCA_900539645.1 uncultured Clostridium sp.
TATGTCATTAAATTCCCACAGTTTTTTGCTGTTTTTTATGCTGTTTGGATCGTGTATTATTAGTTTTCCATCTTTTATTCCAGATATTACTATGAAGTGTCCTTCTTTTGTGAAATATCCTGGTCCTACACTACATATTATAGGATTTCCGCTATTTAATGTATTTTCAAATGATTCTTTTGCAACACTAATTCTCCGACCTTTTACACCATATTTTTCTACTATATCTGTCATTAAATCCCAATTTGTTCCAGCTTTTTCATGGTATCCATTTTCATCACTATATTTTGCTATTTCCATTGGATTTATACCGTCATTTCCTGTAAGTCCAGTTATTACCATTGCTAGAGATGTCGGACCGCAGCCATTTAGAGCAAGTATATTTTCTCCGTATTTATACCAACCCCATTTTGGATCCCACTGTTGAAGTATTGGTATTACTCCATTTCCACATTCTTTATCTATCTTTACAAATATTCCCGGCATTCTAAAATTTGATTTGCTTAATACAAAATCTAGTGTTTCATCATTTTTATATAATAATTCTAATACATCTTTTTGATATTCTTTTGAATTTTTAATAACTTCATTATATCTTTTGTCGTCTTTAGCTCTCTTTTGGAATTCTTCAAGATAACTTAAAACCTCAGGATCAGATATATCTGAGGGAATAGGTTCTATTTTTTCTTCCTCAGCCTTTTTTGCCTCTTCTTTACTTCTCTCTATTTTCGCCTTAGCTTTTGCTTCTTCAATGTTTTTCTTATATGTATAATTACTTGCGATAAATCCAAAGCTTACACAAACAGCAAGTAAGAATATCCAAATATCTTTACTAATCTTATATTTCTTCATAAGAACACATCTCCTTTCAAAAAAAGAGGGGATATATAAAACCACATTTTCCACAATAAATAAACATAAAATAATAATTATTTTAGGTCTATTTGGATTTTTGTCGTTTTAGATATTCCCTCTTCTTTTACCATTATATCTAAAAAAGCTTAATTTTATCTTATTTACATTAATTAAATTTTACCCTAATATATTTTATAATCCTTAATTAATTTTTATTTAAATCTTTTATTTATTATATTATATAATAAATTTTATTGATTTTTCAATAAATCTAATCAATTATTTAATTAGTTAGTAAAAAAGCACCACTTTTTACCCATGCTTTTCAAGTAAAAAATGATGCTTTTTTAAATTAACTTCTTATTTTTTGCTCAAATGATTAATCAAGTGAATACGCCCAAGCTGCCTTAATCTGCCCTTTTATGTCATTATAGTTCCACAATTTTTCACTTCTGCTTATATTATTTGGATCGTGTATTACAAGTTGTCCGTCCTTCATACCAGCAATTACTATAAAATGTCCTTCTCTAGTAAAATATCCTGGTCCTACACTACATATGATAGGATTACCGTTTTTTAACGCACTTTCAAAACTAGATTTTGTATTATCTATTGCCCAACCTTTTACACCGTATTTCTTCGCACCTTCTACCATAAGGTTCCAGTTTGTTCCAGCAGCTTCGTGGAATCCATGTTTGTCACTGTACTTAGCAATTTTTATAGGTGTTATATCTTTATCACCAGTAAGCCCAGAAACAACCATAGACAACGCTGTAGGACCACATCCATTTATTGCAAGCACATTATCTCCATATTCGTACCAACCCCATTTTGGATCCCATTGCTGAAGTCTTGGTATTTTTCCATCACCACATTCTTCACCTATATTTATTAGAAATAATGGCTTTTTAAAATTATCTCTACTAAGAACAAAATCTAGAGTCTCTCCATTAGAATACAATAATTTTATTACATCTTCTGGATAACTTTCTATATTTTGTATAACCTCATTATATCTATTGTCTTCTTTTGCTCTCTTTTGGAATTCTTCAGTGTATTTTGTAGGATTTTCAACTGGTATAACATAAGTGTTTTTAGTACCAGAACCTCTTGTATAAACAGCTATTATCAATAATACTACAAATGCTATTGCTATTTTTACGCTTTTTTTAAGCTTTCTTTTCTTTTTCATAATAAATACTCCTAACTATTATCGTAATATCCATTTTAATCATTTTTTCTTTTCTTGTAAATGAATTACATAATATCTTCATATAATATTTAGAGTATCTTTAGAAATATTTGGTTCATTATTTTTATTAGTATATTATCAAAAAATAAGAAAAATCTATGAAGCTTGATGATATTTTTATATTTATCAGAGCAATTTTCATAGATTTTTATTATTATCCTATTTTATACTGGTATATTTTCCTTAGGAAGTTTCTTTTTATTTACCTTTCCTATTGGAGTAACCGGTATTTTGTCAATCTGCATAATATATTCTGGAACCATATAAGGTGGTAAAGACATTTGAAGGTAGTTTTTTACTTTTTTAGGATCTACTTCTTCATCAGATACATAAAATGCCTTTAAGTAAAGTTCTCCCTTTTCGTCTGGTCTAGCTATACAAACAGAGCTCTTTATTTCCGGAATGTTATTTATTTCATTCTCAATTTCGTATATCTCAACCCTTATGCCTTTTATCTTAACCTGGCTATCCATTCTTCCTATGCAGTCAATATTTCCATCCTCTAACCATTTTGCTAAATCTCCAGTCTTATACATAAACCTTGTGTATTTATCAAATGCGAATGGATTTTCGACAAATTTTTCTCTTGTAAGTTCTTCCTTGTGCATATACCCCCTTGATATCTGTATTCCTGAAAGGCACAACTCTCCTGGTACACCTATTGGACATATATTTCCATTCATATCGAATATATAGGCATAAGTGTTATAAATTGGCTTACCTATTGGAATTTTTTCATACTCTTTGTCCACATAGAATGAAGTCGCAAGAACAGTAAATTCTGCTGGCCCATATTCATTGTAGATTTTGTAGTTTCTCTCTTTATATCCCTTTAATTTGTCTCCACCTGATTGGAGCACTCTAAGATATTTATTATCACAATTATTAATAAATCTTTTTGCAAATATAGTAGGTACAGCTAAAATAGTTATCTTTTTCTTTTCACAGTATTCATTTACAGTGTACTCATTTGTCCTTGCAGTCTCTGGAATTATGTCAACTGATGCTCCACAAAGCAAATACGGAAATATCTGCTTAACTGCTGCATCAAAGCTAAAACTTAGATACACTCCGCAAATATCATTTTCATCCGCATTTATATAGTCTATAGCATACATACACATATTCATAAGACTTCTATGCTCTATCGACATACATTTAGGTCTACCAGTAGATCCTGATGTTGATATTCTATAAGCACAGTTATCTGGATATACATATTCTGTTATAGGAATATCTGTGTTAAACATAGATTCATTCTCTATAAATAATAATTTTTTATCTGTTTTAGGAAGTTGTTTTTCTAATTTTTTAGAAGTTATTATAACTTTTGCTTCACTATCCTCTAATAGATATGACATTCTCACAGATGGATTACTTATATCTATTGGAAATACCGCTGCTCCAGCTTTCATTATACTTATCGCAGCAATTATTACTCCCATATTTCTAGGTAAAATTGACGCAACTGTATCTTCTCTTTTTATTCCTATACTGTTTAAATACCCAGCAAACCTCTCTGTCACAATATCTAACTCTCTATATGTCATAGTCATTTTTTCATCTCTAATAGCTATATTGTCAGGAGTTTTCTTGACCTGTTCATAAAAGCCATCCATAAATGTCATATCTGGTGGTCTTTTTTTACAGCTCATGTTAAACTCTTCAAAGATTTCTTCTTCCTCTTCCCTAGATACAAATCTTATATTCTTCATTTCGATTTCTTCATTTTCTACTATCTGAGAAATAACTGTTTCAAACATAGATAAAACTCTTTCTGCAGTATCTTTGCTGTACTTAGAAGGCATATACTTAGCCCTTATAACTAGAGTCCCCTCCCCAGCTACCATATCTACAGCAAACTCATATCCTTTAAGTCGCATAAGGTCGTCAATCATATCCTTTGCATACATATCTACATTTCCACTTACAAAAATTGTATTTATCAATTTTTTATCTAATGGACTATTTTTTTCTATCTCAGAAAGCATATAAGTCAAATATTCTTTTGAGTTGTTTTTCTGATTTACAAATATTTTAAGTGCATCTACAAAAGTTTCATTTTCCTCAGTTGTAATTCTTATTGGGATAATATTCATCGTACTACCAAACATTACATCCCTTTCAAATGTATACTCTTGCAAAATCAGACCATATATTAACTCTACTATATCCGTTATATTTATCCCCTGTTTTTCAGAAAACTTCTTTAATCTAGCGTATTTATCTTCATTTATTACTATTTTTTCTTTTGCTATTATGCCATCTACTTCTTTGTTGAAGTAATCTGCTGGAATTTTTGCCATATTATTGTAGCCTTCAAGCAGATTAGACCAATGTAGTGCTGCTCTTTTTATTCTTTCCGAGCTTACAGACATCTTTTTTTCTGTATTTTCCATTCTAATTCCCCCTTTTCAAAGATTTGGAAGGGTTATTTATAGTCGTATTTTTTTGTAGTTTCGCAAAGAACTACTCTTATTGTTTTATCAAACATATTTCTGTATGAGCTAAGGAATTCATTAAGCTCTCTATCTGATAAGTCTATTTTCTTATCACTGCAAAGTATAACTTTATCTTCTTCTATTATGATTTCTAAATCATTTAAATCATTTTTTATGTACGATGTTATATTACTCTTTATTTTTATTTTATTGCTATATTTATCATAAAATCCAGATGCTTTAGTATACCGATCTACACTTTCCTGAGATGGATTTGAAGAACTTATACCACTTATTTTCTCTGGATCTAATCCAAATTTTTTAAGCTGGTCATCCATTTCTTTTGTATCTATTCCATATCTTTCCATAAATTTCTGCTGTATTTTATAAAACTTTTCCTGAGATATATTATTTTCTCTCATATAGTCCATCATTTTTCTTGAAAATCCAGCCATGCTTAACTTTCCACTAGCAACATCAGTATAAAGACTATACATATAATCTTCAAATTTATCTACGTCAGATTCTTTTACTTTATTTTTTAATTCATTAAAATCTATTATTTCAGACATTTTTATACCTCCCGAAATTTTTATTTAATTGCTTATCTATTTTTTAACTTTTAATTTAATTGGAAAAGCCATTTTTATATTAAAGATTATAACATATATAAATAAGATTTAGCTTAAAATTTTTGAAAATTTAATCGCTTTATCTTTATTTTATTCATAAGTATTTATTTAATAACGATATAAAAGTATTAAAATTAATTAAAAGTGGGTAATACTATATCAAAAGCATTATTTTGGTTGTATATATGTTATCTTTTTATCCAAATATATTGAAAAAAGGCTTAAAAACTGTTATCTTCTATACATATGATTATTTTAATTTTTTAATAATGCTAACGTTTATATAATTTATTTTTGTAATTATTTATGTTCTAAAAGCAT
>UQCY01000130.1 GCA_900539645.1 uncultured Clostridium sp.
ATATCTGATGGCTCAGGAATAGCAGTTGCAGATGGACAGTGTATGCTAATTGTTGAACAGGGTAAGATAGTAGAAGTTTGTGCTGAGCCAGGAGAGTATACTTTTGACAAATCTACTGAGCCTAGTATATTTACAGGAAGCCTTTCTGACGGAATTAGAAAGACATTTGAAACAATAGGAAAGAGATTTACTTACGGTGGGGACACTGGAAAAGACCAGAGAGTTTACTATGTAAATACAAAAGAAATAATTGGAAATAAATTTGGAACAGCAATGCCTATTCCATTTAGAGTGGTTGATAGAAATATCGGACTAGATATAGATGTTTCAGTTAGATGCAACGGAATTTATTCTTATAAGATAACTGACCCAGTTTTATTCTACACAAATGTATGTGGAAATGTTGAAGGTAGTTATGAAAGAGAAGAGATAGATTCTCAATTAAAAGCAGAGTTTATAGGTGCCCTACAGCCAGCATTTGCAAAAATATCTGATTTAGAAATAAGACCAAATGCTCTTCCTGCACATGTTGATGAGCTTTCAAAGGCAATGAATGCAACACTTACAGAAAAATGGGCAGAACTTAGAGGTATTTCAGTTGTTTCAATAGGTTTAAATTCTGTGACATTGCCAGAAGAAGATGCAGATATGATAAAACAGGCTCAGAAAGCAGCTATTTTAAGAGATCCTTCAATGGCAGCTGCTACAATAGCTGCAGCTCAGGCAGATGCAATGAAAACTGCTGCAGGTAATGAAGGTGGTGCAATGACTGGATTTATGGGCATGGGAATGGCTACAAATGCAGGTGGAATGAATGTAAACGGCTTATTTGAAATGGCTGAAGAAAAGAAAAAACAGCAGATGGAAGAGATGAAAAAATTTGCTGAAAATAATAACTCAACTAGTGCTAATGAAGTTGCAGGTGAGTGGACTTGTAGCTGTGGAGCGAAAAATACAGGAAAATTCTGCTCTGAATGTGGAGCTAAAAAGCCTGAAGATGGTTGGGTTTGCGAATGTGGAACAGTGAATAAAGGTAAGTTCTGTACAAATTGTGGAAAGAAAAAACCTGCAGGAATGCCTCTATATAGATGTGATAAATGTGGTTGGGAACCAGAAGACCCTCACAATCCACCAAAATTCTGCCCAGAATGTGGAGATAGATTTGACGAAAATGATATAAAAAATGATTAGTAATAAAATAGTTCTAAAGATAAAGAGGTGGTTCTATGCCTAATGTTCAAGAGTTTAAATGCCCCAACTGTGGAGGGAGCATAGAGTTTGACAGTTCAAAGCAAAAGTTGAAATGTCCGTACTGTGATACAGTTTTTGATATAGACGATATAAAAGCTTATGTTGATATAAAAAAAGAAGATGTTGCAGATGATATGAGTTGGGAAACTCATGCAGGACAAGAGTGGAATGACGGTGAAAAAGCGACTATGAACGTATATACTTGTAATTCGTGTGGAGGAGAGCTGGTGACAGACGAAAACACAGCAGCTACTAGCTGTCCGTTCTGTGGAAGTCCTGTGATTTTGACAGGGAGGCTTGCTGGAGATTTAAAGCCAGACCTTGTTATACCTTTTAAGTTAGATAAGAAATACGCAAAAGAGAAATTAAAGGAGCATGTTAATAGCAAGAAGTTGGTTCCAGATTTATTTAAAGAAGAAAATCACATAGATGAAATAAAAGGGATGTATGTGCCGTTTTGGATTTTTGATGCAGATGCCGAAGCTGATGCGAGATATAAGGCGACTAGGGTGCATTTCTGGTCTGACGGAGATTATGATTACACAGAAACGAGCCACTATTCTATAGTTAGAAGCGGTGATATGAAGTTTAGAAATGTTCCTGTGGATGGTTCTTCAAAGATAGCAGATGAGCTTATGGAGTCTATAGAACCTTTTGATATTAGTGAGGCTGTTGATTTTGAGACAGCATATCTTGCAGGGTATTTGGCTGATAGATACGATGTAACAGAGGATGATAGTGTTAGTAGGGCAAATGATAGGATAAAAAATTCTTCAGTAGATGCTCTTGCTTCAACTGTTGATGGATTTTATGCTACAGTTATCCCAGAGTACAATTCTGTAAGGCTTAAAAATGGTTCTGCAAAGTATGCACTTTATCCTGTTTGGATGCTTACAACTAGTTGGAACGATGAAAAATACACATTTGTTATGAATGCGCAGACAGGAAAATTTGTAGGTAATCTGCCTATGGATAGCAAGAAGTTTTTCAAATTCTTTGGAATATATGCAATTATAGCGACGTTGGTTGTTTATGCAGCTGCCTTTGCTATAAATATGCTTTAGGAGGTGAAGAAGTTGAAAAGTTTAGAAAAAAATAATTTCAAAAAAATATCACTTTCTATATTTATAGCATTTAGTATAATTTTCTGTTCTGTATTTTTAAATTTAAAAACTATTGAAAAATCTTTTGCAGATGGAGATATGGAGTATGCTGTTGACAGTGCTAAGGTATTGACCACAGAGGAATTAGAATCATTAAAATCTAAATTGGCACAAATAAGCGATGAAAATAATATAGATGTTGGAGTAGTTACAGTAGAGTATTTGGATGGAAAAACTGCACAGGAATTTGCAAATGATTTATTTGAGCAGAATAAATTTGGTAAAGGCGAAAATAGAGATGGAATACTTCTTTTAGTTGCTACTGAAGATAGAGAGTGGGCAATGAGTACTCATGGATCTGCAAAGGAAGCATTTAACGAAGAAGGACTTGATTACCTATCAGGCGAATTCCTTCCATACTTATCAGATGATGATTTTTACTCTGCATTTGAAAACTTTGCAGATAATGCAGGAGAACTCAGTGCAATGTATGTCGCAGGTGATCCTTATGGAGAAAACTACGATGATGAGGGAAATTATCCTATTGAAGGAGAGTCTACAGAAGAGGAAGGTATAAACAATAGCGTTTGGATACCTCTATCTATAGTAATAGGTTGTGCAATTTCATTGGTTATAATGATGATGTATAAATCTCAATTAAAATCTGTCAGAAGTGAAAGTAGAGCAGATGATTATCTAATGGATATGAAACTTGTAAAAAGCCAAGATATCTTCCTTTACAGAACAGTAACTAGAACTATGAGACCTAAAAACACTGACACAGGTGGATCTAGTAGCGGTGGTGGAAGTAGCTACGGTGGCTCAAGTGGAAGCTTCTAGAAATAATTACTGTTGTGTTGATTTCTAACATTGTGATGTGCTTGGCTGCAAAACACAATTGCTGAAATCAAACATAACAGATAATAAAATACTATACGCTAGTTAAAAAGAATATGTAATTATATTTTTCGCATAAAAATATCCCGGTAACAAGGAAGCATTGTTGTCGGGATATTTTCATAATATATGGATCATCGAATAATAAAACTGTCTTTACTATAAGTATAATACTTAAACATGTAAAATAAAAATGAAAAAAATTGATAAAAT
Organism: uncultured Clostridium sp.; assembly: GCA_900539645.1. Lineage (GTDB taxonomy): Bacteria > Bacillota > Clostridia > Peptostreptococcales > Peptostreptococcaceae > Peptacetobacter. The sequence goes on from UQCY01000130.1 coordinate 3,465, forward strand.
AGATATAAAATTAACATAAATTATGTAAATACTTTATAAGAGATAAAATCAAAACATTTTATACTTAAACTAAATATAAATACGTAGTAATTATCTGATAAACAATTAAAAATAGGTTTTATGTTTTATTATCTTAAAAATAAAGCAAATAAAAAGATGCCACAGAAAATCTGTGACATCCATAGTAGCTTTATTTATTTTTTGCAGCCTGTCTAGCTTTATTGTACTGTAGTCTTTCGTGTTCGTTTAGGTATCTTTTTCTTAGTCTTATAGCGTCTGGAGTTATTTCAACTAATTCGTCCTCATCTATAAATTCAAGAGCTTCTTCAAGAGTGAATATTCTTGGAGGAGCAAGTTTGATAGCATCATCTGAACCAGAAGCACGAACGTTTGACTGTTTCTTATTCTTACATGGGTTAACAGTCATATCGTCTTTTCTTGAGTTCATACCTATTATCATACCTTCGTAAACTTCAACACCTGGGTCAACGAACATTGTAGCTCTTTCACTTAAAGCATTAAGTGCATAACCCATAGTTGTTCCAGGTCCCTGAGATATTAGAACACCATTACTTCTTCCAGGTATTTCACCTTTGTGTTCTTCAAATCTTTCAAATGATCTTACAAGAGTACCTTCACCTCTAGTAACGTTTATGAATTCACTTCTGTAACCAAGTAGACCTCTAGTAGGAGCTATGAATTCTATTTTTACATAATCTCCTTCCATTTCCATTGATTCCATCATACCTTTTCTCTGGTTTAATTCATTTATTATTGTACCAGAATAAACTTCTGGGCAGTTAACGATAACTCTTTCCATTGGTTCAAGAAGAGTACCATTTTCATCTCTATGCATTAAAACTTCTGGTTTAGATACCCCTAGTTCGTATCCTTCACGTCTCATGTTTTCTATTAATATAGAAAGATGAAGTTCTCCACGTCCAGAAACTTTGTATCCGTCAGTAGTATCAAGAGGTTCAACTTTTAACCCAACGTTTACTTCAAGTTCTTTTTCTAATCTATCTTTTAAATGTCTAGTTGTAACGAATTTACCACTCTTACCAGCAAATGGAGAATCATTTACTAAGAAGTTCATAGAAAGTGTTGGTTCTTCTATGCTTATCATTTCTATTGGCTGTGGGTTATCTGGGTAGCAGATAGTTTCCCCTATTGATATATCAGGTATACCAGATATAACAACTATTTCACCACTTCCAGCTTCTTCAGTTTCAACCTGTTTTAAACCTTCATATACAGTAAGTTTACCTATTCTACCTTTTCTTGGCTCTTCAGCTTCACCACATATGCATACATTCTGTCCAGGCTGTACTTTACCTTTATAAACTCTACCTATACCAAGTCTTCCTATATAGTCATCATAAGCTAGAGAAGATATCTGAAGCTGTAATGGTTCATCATCGTAATCAGGATAAGCTTCAACATGATCTATTATAGTTTTGAATAGAGGAGATAAGTCTTCACTTTCTTCTTCCATATCTAATTTAGCTATTCCCTGTTTAGCTATTCCGTATATTATAGGGAATTCACACTGTTCATCAGTTGCATTAAGGTCAACGAATAAGTCAAATACCTCGTCAACAACTTCTTCAGCTCTCTGGTCTTTTTTGTCTATTTTGTTTATAAATAATATTGGTTTTAAACCACATTCAAGTGATTTCTGTAAAACGAATCTTGTCTGAGGCATTGGTCCTTCACTTGCATCAACAAGAAGTATAACTGTATCAACAGTTTTCATAACACGTTCAACTTCTGAAGAGAAGTCAGAGTGTCCTGGAGTATCTACTATGTTTATTTTGTAGTCTCCGTAGTTTATTGAACAGTTTTTAGAATATATTGTTATA
>UQCY01000131.1 GCA_900539645.1 uncultured Clostridium sp.
TGATAGAGAAGAACTACAGGAAGCAGTTAAATACTGCCATACAAGAGGAGTTAAACTCTTTATAACAGTAAATATATTGATAAAACAGAATGAGGTAGAGGACTTTATTGAGTATATAAAATTCTTATACGATATAGATATAGATGCTGTAATCGTACAGGATATAGGTATGGCAATGCTTATAAAAAGAGAACTTCCAGACTTTGAAATACACGCAAGCACTCAGATGGCAGCACATTCATTAGAAGATGTAGAGTATTTAAAAAGTATAGGATTTGACAGAGTTGTCCTTGCTAGAGAACTAAGTGCACCTGAGATAAAAGAAATTTGCTCAAAGGTTAAGGTTGATATAGAGGTATTCGTACATGGAGCACTGTGCGTATGCTATTCTGGTCAGTGTTTAATGAGTAGTATGATAGGAAATAGATCTGGAAATAGAGGTAGATGTGCACAGCCTTGTAGACAGAAATATGAATTAATAGATGTAGAAACAGGTGAAACTGTAAACACAAATGGAGAATACCTACTAAGTCCTAGAGATTTAAATACTATAGAAGAAATTGGAGAAGTAATAGACGCAGGTGTATTATCTTTAAAAATAGAAGGTAGAATGAAAAGACCTGAGTATGTTGCAACAGTTGTATCTGCATATAGACATGCAGCAGATAACTATATAGCTACAGGAAAAACTGGTGTAACTACTGAAGATATGAACGAGCTTTATACAATCTTTAATAGAAAATTCACTAGAGGATATATACTTGGAGAAAAAGGTATAGACATAATGAACTCTGAAAAACCAAACAACAGAGGTTTATATATTGGTAAGGTAGTAGATTTTAATAAGAAAAGAAAAAGATTAAAGATAAAACTAGAAAATACTCTTAAAAAAGGCGATGGAATAAACCTTGGTGGAGGAACTATTGGTAGAATAATCAAGGGAAATGAGATAAGTGAAATAGGATTCGCTGGAGAAACTATAGAGTTAGACTTTGTAGGAGAAGCTAGAAAAAATCAGGATGTATTTAAAACATCGGACAACTCTCTAATAGAAAGAGTAAAAGCCACTTTTGAAAGCGATAAAGAATTAGTCAAAACTCCTGTATATATGAGGTTTAAAGCTTATATAGGGGAAAAACCAGTGTTAGAAATATCTGACACAGAAGGAAATTCGGTGCTAGTTGAGGCAGAAAAAGAGGCAGAAAAAGCTATGAAGGTAGCATTATCTGAAGAAAAGGCAAAATCTCAGCTTGAAAAACTTGGAAACACTCCTTATGAGTTAGAAAATATAGAACTAGATATAGGTGAAGATGTTAGTATTCCCGTAAGTATGATAAATAAAATGAGAAGGGAAGCTATAGAAAAATTATCTGATGCAAGAGAAGTTGTAAAAGGAAGAAGTCTAAAAGACAAAGAAATAGAATACTCTATAGAAGACAAAAGACCAGAGTATTTAGGAGAAGAGCCTAGAATAAGAGTTAAGGTTAAAAATTTAGAACAGTTAAAATCAGTTGCGGATTTAGAAATAGATACAATATACTATGAAAACTTATATGATTTCGCTGAAGCTAAAAAAATAGCTGTAGAAAACGACAAGAAAATAGTATACTCTGCACCTAGAATAATGAGAAATCCTGATTACAAGGTATTTGATAAGATAATAGATGAAATAACTGAAGAGGATTCTGTACTTGCAGCGAGCTGGGGAGAAATAAAATTCTTTACAGAAAACTGTGGATGTGGAATAAGAGCAGATTGGTCATTAAATGCATTCAACGGAGAGAGCATGAATTGGCTTAGAAATAGTGGAATGGAAAGTATATGTATATCTCAGGAAATGAATGTGAGTGAAATAAAAGAGTCTATAAAACACACAGATGCTGAAATAGAAACAGTTGTATACGGATACGTACCTATGATGATAAGTGAATACTGTCCAATGGGTGTACTTGTAAGAAACTGTAAAAAAGACAAAAGATGTGCAGAATGTAGAAAAGATAAATATATGTTAGAAGACCAGAAGGGAAGCCAGTTTAGACTATCTCAGAACGAATTCTGTAGAACTACAATATACAATTCTGAACCTACAATAATGCTTGAAAATCTTGAAGATGTTGCAGAAACTGGTGTGGACTTCTTTAGATTAGACTTCTCGCTAGAAACACCAGAAGAAGCTAGAGAAATAGCTAAAGCATATATGGAAACAACAGAAAACGACTTTGAATTAAGCAGTACTGCAAAAAAAGTGTTAAATAAAAACAGAAATTACACAACTGCTCACTTCTACAAAGGAGTTGAGTAATATGAATATGACAGTACTTACAACTATTTGCTATATTGAAAAAGACGGTAAAACGCTTATGCTTTATAGAAATAAAAAGAAAAATGACGTACATGAAGGAAAATACGTCGGGATTGGTGGAAAATTTGAATTTGGAGAAACTCCAGAAGAATGTATAATCAGAGAGATTAAAGAAGAAACTGGATTAACTGTAAATTCACTTAGATATCATGGACTTATTTCTTTCCCTAAATTTGCAAATGATGACAACTGGTACATGTTTATATTTAGCTGTAGAGATTTTGAAGGAGAGGTTCCAGAGGATAGATTGGATGATTGTCCAGAGGGTAGACTTCTTTGGGTCGATAACGATAAGGTTATGGATTTAAATATGTGGGATGGAGATAGAGTATTTTTAGAGTGGGTAGCCACTAAGAAGGTGTTTAATGCAAAAATTGAATACGAAGATGGAGAGCTGAAGAGATATAACGTGGATTTTTATTAAGAAAATATTAGATTTATCCAGATAGGCAATAATAATACCTAGTTGGGCAAAATAGAATAATTATAAAAAAATAAATGCTATAATATCAGTAACATAAAATGAAAGAGGTAAAAATTATGAAATATAAAAAATTAATATCATTATTTTTAGTTACTATTATTACAGCATTATCTTTTACTCAAGTATTTGCTAATGAAAATACTGTAAAACCACAAACTGTGGATCCACTTAAAAAATCTGTACTTAGAAATTAAAGGCGGGGATGTCAAATGAGTAATAATATAAAATTAAAATTAATTTTGTTATCAGTAATATCTATCTTAATTTATTATATTCCACAAAGTATTTTAAAATCGACAGCCCTAATACCAGATACAGCAAAATATGAAGTTATTTTTAGTATAATAAGCATATTGTTAATATTATTTATATTTTCCTTATTTATAATATTTATAACTGATATAAATAAAAAATTATAGATTAATTAAATAATATTTTTACTGGAGAAAACAAGAAGAGTGAAATACTTTTCTTGTTTTTTTTGTAACAATATTGTAAATTATAGCATATGAAAAAGGACTATAATATAAATATAGATATTTTTATGAAAAAATTTGGATGGTGATAAAATATGTATAATATAGTTATTTGTGAAGATAATAAAGAACAAATAAAAATAATACTAAATTACTTAAGGATAATATTTGAAAATATAGATGATAATTATAATTATAATATTAATATATTTAATTCAGCAGAGGAAATGTTGGAAAAAAATATAGATGATGTAGATATATTTTTATTAGATATAAAAATGAAAAAAATGAGTGGAATGGAAGCAGCTCAAAATATAAGAAGTAGAGGTATTAATTCTGAAATAATTTTTTTGACTGGACTTATAGAGTATGCTAAAGATGGATATAAGGTAAGGGCGTATAGATATATATTAAAACCTATAAAATTTGATGAGCTTCAAGAAAGTATTTTGAATTGTATAGAAGAAATAAATAAAAATAAAAGAAAGTATTTTCTAATAGATCAAAATGGGAAAATAGAAAAAATAAAAATAGATTTAATAAAATATATTGAGATAAATAGAAAAGAATTAATAATTCATTTAGTTGATAAAAACATTATTTATTCTTGGAAAAGTATAGCAGAGTTTGATAAAAAATTAGAAAAATATGGATTTTTTAGAGTACATAAAAGTTTTTTAGTGAATATGATATATATTGATTTAATAACAAATGATGCCGTTATTATTGGAGAAGATAAAGTTCCTGTTAGCAAATATAGAATAAAAGATTTGAAACAAAAATTTACTAGACTTATAGGGAGAAAAATATAATGGAGAATATATTTTACTGCGAATTGATTAGAATATTTTCTAGTGTATTTGATATATTAATTTTTATGGTTATAATAAATAAATTTGAAAGTAGAGTGAAAAATAAAAGAGAATTTGCCTACTCGAATTTATTATTAATTTTAGTTATAGTTATAGAGTCTATTTTTAGTAAAGATTTATTTTTAAGATTATTTATTGCGGTAGATGATGTCCTCACGACCCGGTCCGTTGGAAACCATGGTGATCGGGTATCCGATCTTCTCCTCGATGAATTCGATGTATTTTCTGCAATTCTCCGGAAGATCCTCATAGTTCTTTATTCCACGGATATCACATTTCCATCCTGGAAGCTTCTCGATCACCGGTTTTGCTTTCTCAAGTCTGGCTGTGGTCGGGAAGTCTGTGGTAATCTCTCCGTCGATATCGTAAGCAACACAAACCGGGATCTCATCCAGATAGCCAAGTACGTCAAGTACTGTAAATGCCACATCTGTAGCACCCTGAAGACGGCAGCCGTATTTAGATGCAACACAGTCATACCATCCCATACGTCTCGGACGTCCAGTGGTAGCACCGTATTCTCCGCCATCACCACCGCGTCTTCTAAGCTCGTCAGCCTCTTCTCCGAAAATCTCGGAAACAAATGCACCGGCACCTACTGCGCTGGAATAAGCCTTGCTTACAACAACAATCTTCTGGATCTCATATGGAGGCACACCTGCTCCGATTGCACCATATGCTGCCAGTGTGGAAGAAGAGGTAACCATTGGGTAAATACCATGGTCAGGGTCTTTTAAAGTTCCAAGCTGTCCCTCAAGAAGGATCTCCTTGCCCTCTTTCAGTGCATTATTCAGATACAAGGAAACGTCGCATACATATGGTGCAACCATTTTCTTGTATTCCATCAGCTCTGCAAAAAGCTCATCAACATTCAGAAGCGGTTTGTGGTATAAATGCTCAAGAAGAACGTTCTTTGTCTCACAAACACTTGCCAGTTTCTCCTTCAGGCGATCCTCGTCAAAAAGCTCATTTACCTGAAAACCGATTTTTGCATATTTGTCAGAATAGAAAGGTGCGATACCGGATTTGGTGGAACCAAAGGACTTACCCCCCAGACGTTCCTCCTCATACTGATCGAACAGAATGTG
>UQCY01000132.1 GCA_900539645.1 uncultured Clostridium sp.
TTAGAATTAAATAAATATTAATTGATAAATAAACGCAGTTTCCGAAAAATATCGGCATTATGCTTATAAGTCGGGGACTGCGTTATTTTTAAAGGGGTGGATTTATGTCTGGGATAAGTGTATATGAATCATTAAAAAATGTAGATGGGTATATAGATTACTCAGAAAATATTGAATTTGAGTATAGATATAAGTACAATTTTATTTCCGATGTTGAAAAGAGAAATTATCGGAATATAGTTTTAAAATCCCTAATAGAAATGTACAACGGCGATAGAGAAAATATTAGATTTCCTGAAACAGAGTACCCTGTTGCTGCCTATGTTTCTAGCTTTGTAAATTCTGTAAGAGGTATTGTTTCTGAAGAAATTATCCCTAAAGAATGGGTTGAAGATTTCACTAAAAATACAATACTAAACTCTGAGAATAAAAAAGAAGTACAGATAGCTTTAGCATTAGGAGAATATTTCCTGGTTGATAATCTTGTAAATGAGGTCGGCAAGGTATTTTCTAAATCTGGGAGCTACATATTGTACGATATAGGCGTTATAAAGAGAATGAAAAACTACAACACATTCCTTTTCAATCTTATAAAAAATACAGATGGTGTTATAAAGCTTTATGCGGCTGAATACATTGAGGAAATAGATATATCAATAACTAATCATATGTTTAATGAGGGGTATAAGGACAAATATTACCCTGAATTTATGGTTGGTCTTGTTATGAATACATTTAACCGTACAGCGTATTTAAGAAGAGATGATATAACAGATGAGGAAGTAAATAACTTTTGTAAGCTATTTGCAGAAAACTTCAAAATATCAGGTCCAGAGCTATTTGTAGGAGAAATAGACTTCTTAGATACACTTTTATACAAAATAGAAAAGCAAGGGAATAGTATAGAAGCTCTATACAGTATTATTGCTATAGCAGAAATTATTTTAAATGACGATTCTGTTGAGGTAGACGAGGAAGAACTTATCAAAGGAATTAGAGCATTAGCAAGTCAGCAGAGATTTAAAGATGCAGTAAAGGATGCTTTTAAAGAAGGAAACTTTGAATTCTCGTCATTAGTGATTATGGCTGAAGAAGCTGGAGTTGATATTAACTTCAAGATGGTTAAAAACTATCTAGATAAGAATAAATACGATTTGAGTATTTATAAGGAATTGCTAAAAAAAGAATCTAGTACAAATAGAGTTGAACTAGTAAATTATGTAGAAAAAAACTTAGATTTCTCAGATATAGTCGGAAATATGGAGGGAATAAGTCTTAGAGAAGAGAGAGAGTTAAACCCAAAAGAGAAAATATTTGGTTTAATTTTAGTTGAATTAAGAAAAATATACCCTGTTGGTAGAGAACTCTTAAAATTAGGAATGAAAGCGAATAGTACTAGAATTAGAAGAGCTAATGCAAAGGTATTATTAAAGTTAAAAAAACAGCTTCCAGATGAATTTGTCGACTATATATCTTCTAGATTTCCAATGGAAATTATTCCTGAAGTAAAAAAAGCCTATGAAAGGATTATAAATAGAAACGTAGATAAAAGACTGGAAAGAATTTCTACTAATGATATCAAGGTAGAAACAACTCCTAAGGATGTTTATATATTAGATAGTTATATAGCAGGTCTTGCGTATAAGGATAGAGAGATGCTTGAAAGAGAGTTGAGAGAAGACGCTAGACTATACATGAAGAGAGATTGCTCAAACGTATACGATGCTAAAGCGATAAAGATAGTATCTAAGAGTGGTTTTGTTTTGGGATTTGTACCTAAAAGAGATAACGAGATAATAAGTAGACTTATGGATTCTGGCAGATATTTCTACTGTATAGTAGATAAGGTTGATATGGAAAGACTTCATGTGGATATAAAAATATACTTGAGCTACAAGGATATTATGAATGAAGTAAGCCAGGTTGCAAGAGCTATATTATCAGAACCTAGGGACAAAAAATTCAATTAGTAAAAAAATTTTCATAAATGGGAATAGAAAATAGAAAATTTATTAAAATTATGAAAATAATTTAAAAGATTGAGGTTTTTTAGCTTAAATTGGAGATAATCTTTGAAAAAAATAGAAAAATCTGATAAAATAGAATAAAGCTAAAAAAACGGAATAATCAGAAAGTTTAAAAGGGGAGGATTTATTCATGAACAAAAAAACAACTGACATATTTGTCGTGGGGTTTGCACTGTTCTCAATATTCTTTGGGGCAGGTAACTTACTTTTCCCACCATACTTAGGTTTGGTTTCGGGACAAGATTGGTTTATTTCATTCTTGGGATTTATAATTGGTGATGCAGGACTAGCACTTTTAGTTATAGTTGTTGCAGCTAAAAATAAGGGGATACTGGATGAAATTTTAGTTAGAGGTGGAAAGAAGCTGGCAAGATTTATTGGTTGTGCAGCAATCTTATGTATAGGGCCATTCTTAGCAATACCAAGAACAGCAGCTACTACATTTGAAATGAGTATTCTACCGTTTATGCCTAATCTAGGTACTGTAGGGTCTGTTATTTTCTCAATAATATTCTTTGTTGCTACATATTTCTTAACAATAAAATCTACAAGAGTTTTAGATATTATAGGTAAATTCTTAACTCCTGTACTTTTATTGAGTTTATTAGCACTTATAATAAAAGGTGTTATAACACCAATAGGACCTATGAGTCCAGATCATATGATAGACAGAAGTCTATTCAGTGAAGGTCTTTCTCAGGGGTATCTAACAATGGATGCACTTGGAGCATCTGCAATGGCAGGTATAATGATAAGTACTTTAGTGTCTAAAGGTTACACAGATACAAAAGATCAGATATCTATGACTATAAAAGCTGGATTTGTTTCAGGTATAGCATTATCTATAGTATACGGAGGTCTTTGTTACTTAGGAGCTACTATGTCTACTATGCACGATATAAATACTTCTCAGGCTCTTCTAGTTGTTGCAGCTACTGAAGGAATATTTGGAACTCCAGGTAAGATTCTATTAGCGATAATGGTTCTATTTGCATGCTTAACAACATCAATAGGATTAACTTCATCTGCAGGTAGATATTTTGAAGATACAACAGATGGAAGATTATCTTACGAAAAAATAGTTACAGCTATATGTATATTTAGTGCAGTTGTTTCTACTTTTGGTGTAAATAAGATAATACAGATATCTATACCAATACTTCAGACTATATACCCTGTTATGATAATACTTGTTGTGCTTACAATATTCACAAAACAGATTAAAAACGACAACACATTCAAAGGTGCTGCGTACTTCACATTTGTAGCAAGTATATTATCTGTAGCAAATTCTTTAACAGGAGCTTTTGAATTTATAAATGTTCTTCCACTTGCTTCTCTTGGTCTTGGATGGATAGTTCCAGGTTTAGTCGGAGCAGTAGTAGGAAGTTTTATAAAGACTAAAGGATCTATACAGAATGTTTAAAAATTAAATTTACAAGATAAATCAAGGTGTTTGGAAAATTTCCAAGCACCTTTAATTTTGCAGTTAAAAGAGAATAATTAAAATTTATGAGAGGTATGAACAGGAGATTTGAAAGCAAGTTTTGATGTTTTTTTTCTGAAAATGTGATAAACTAAATAAGTATATTGTTTTGATAGAATAGAATTAAACTTAATAAGAATGTAATAGAGAGGAGATATATAGATGTTAAAAAAGATGACCGCATTGGCTCTTTCTTTTTGTGTAGCAATTGGAGCAGTAGGATGCAACAAGAAAGAAGCAAGTAGTGGAGGACTTACAGATGGATATGCATGTACAATGATAGTAACTCCAGAATCTGTGAAGTTGGATAAGGGGTTTTTAGAAAAATATAAAGATGTTAAGAATGTAGTACTTCCAGAGGATTACGATAAAAATTTAGATAAAATAACAGATGAGATAGCTTCATTTGCGGACAACGAAAAGGTTAAATGTATAATAGTTTGTTCAGATAAGGAAGGAATGCTTCCTGTATTTGAAAAGATAAAAGAAAAGAATGAAGATATTACAACTATTGCAGCAGGTGTTGAAGAAATACAAAATGAAGATAAACAAGATGACGTTATAATGAATGAGGATATAAATATAGGATTTAATCCAACTGACAAAGATAACAATCAAAACGCCGTTAGAATGGCTGAAACTATGGGAGCTAAAGTGTTTGTAAATTATGTTGATGAGTTTGCAAAAGACGGTGTAGAGTTTAAACAAAAGAATAGAGAAATGCAGAGAGAATGCGAAAAAAATGGAATTAAGTATGTAGAAGTATTAGTTTCTGGTATGAAAGATGAGAATGATTCAAAAACTGCTGAAGAATTTATAAAAAAGGATGCAGCTAATAAGAAAAAATCATACGGAGAAAATGTAGCTTTATACGGATGTAGAGAAGCTATGGATAAGGCTACAATAGATGCGGCTATGGAAAATAAGCTAATGGTTCCAAATATACATTCTTTAAATAGCACAAAACTATATGGAGATATACTAGGAGTGGATGTAAGTGGAAGTGATTATACTGAAATTAACTCTAAAATATCTGAAAAACTCAAATCAATGGGTATGGAAGGTAGACTAGCTGGTACAGACATACCAGAAAAAGTATTCTGTGTTGAGATAGCTTTAGATACTGCAAATAAATTGTACAAGAAAAAAGTTGAGGAAAATGAGCTATTAAGCGATATCAGAGCAGATATCAAGGAAAAAACAGGTATTTGGGCAGAATACAATAGTATGAAATACTATAATAATTTCTTAAGAACAGTGGAAATGTATCCAATACTGTACTAAGGAGGAAAATATGAAAAAGATAATTGCAATAATTTTAAGTGTAGTGATGTTATCTCTGCCTATGTCAACTTATTCAAAGGCAGAAGGCGCAGATGAAAAACAGGTCAAAGTAGGTATTGTGACAGGAACTATGAGTTCAGATAAGAGCTCTTATGAAGCTGCTAAAAAAATGGTAGCTTTATACAAACTAAAGAACAAAGATAAAAATTCAAATGATGAGATAAAACATTTTGTATTGCCAGCAAATTCAAATGGAGCTAAAAAAGTTGTAGATAAGATAGTTGCTGATGAAGATATGAATGCAGTTGTATTTTCGGGAAATGATAAAAATATGCTTGGCTATATAAAAGATATAAAAGCAAAAAGAAATGACATGCTTCTTATGGGAGCAGACTTAAATATGTCAATAGAAGAAATGAGCGAAAATTTAAATCTAA
>UQCY01000133.1 GCA_900539645.1 uncultured Clostridium sp.
TTTCTTTTCTAACTGAGCTGCACCTAAGTGTATTAATAAGTCAGTTATTACAAATACTGGATCTGTTGGGTCTTCACCTATATTAACTTCTACAACAGAACCATCTTTTTTAGCTACTACACCGTGAAGTGATAGTGGAGTTGTTACCCATTGATATTTTTTTATACCACCGTAGTAGTGAGTGTCTAAATATGCAAATCCATCTGTTTCATATAAAGGATTCCGTTTAACATCTATACGTGGAGAATCTATATGCGCTCCTAATATGTTCATACCATGAGATATAGGCTCTTTACCTATCTGGAATAATGCTAGTGATTTTTTCATACAAGCAGCGTAAACTTTATCCCCTGCTTTTAATTCTTTACCTTCAGCTATTACATCTTTGATGTTTCTGTATCCTGCTTTTTCAGCCATTTTTATTGATAAAGTAACACATTCTCTTTCTGTTTTACCTTCATCTAAGCATTTTTTGTATTTTTCATTTACTTCTTCTAATTCTTTAAGCTGACAATCATTGTATTTTGTCCAAAGATTTTTTGACATTTCAAAAGCCCTCTTTCTTTTTTAAATATATTTATTTTATATTTTATCACTAAAAATATTTTAGTAAAGCGTATATATAAAGTGTAGCGGATAACCACTACACTTTATTTTAATTTATTTATTTTTTAAATTCATCTAATGCCATTAACTGAACAAGTTTCTTTCTTAATATGAATAGCATTATTGCGAATACTATAAGCACTCCTGATATTGTTCCAAATATCTGAACATATCCCATTGTTGAAGTAAGTCCTGCTAATTTACCTGATAGTAAGTTTGCAAAGAAGTTACTTAAATACCAAGCACCCATTGCAAGTGATCCATATCTTACTGGAGCTAGTTTGTTGAACATTGCCATACCTATTGGAGATATACAAAGTTCTCCTATTGTTAATAGGAAATATGCTAATAAAACGAATAATATACTCATTTTTGCACTTCCATCTAATACTCCTCCAAGAGTTTTTATTCCTAATATTAAAACTACAAATGCTGATGCAGTTAATAACATACCTAAAGCCATTTTTGTTGGTATTGGTAAATCACCTTTTTCAGTTTTTTCTAGTTTTAACCATAAATTTGCAAGTATTGGAGAGAATGTTACACATAATATAGCATTAAATGATACTAACCAAGGAACTGGTACTGTAAATCCACCTATATTTCTGTTAACTAAGTCATTCATTAATATTGAGAATGAAGTCTGAGTCTGGAACCATGCTGCCCAGAATAATACGACAAATACGAATAATACAGCCATAGCAATGATTCTTCTTTTTTCTGTTGTTGTTAAAGGCTGATGTTCGTGATGATGTTCTTCTGTTGATGCTTTTGCTTTTTTATTAGCTTTTTTGTTAGCTGGATATTTACCAACTTCTCCTAACCATTTTGGAGACATCACTGCTATGAAAACAGCTACGAAGAACATTACTATTGATGACATTAAGAATATATATCTGTATCCATAAGATAATATTTCTCCACTTGCTGATATTTCGGCAAACCATTTATCTGCTATAAGACCTGAGAATATTGGGCCAAAGAATGAACCTATGTTTATAGCCATGTAGAATAACGCATAAGCTGCATCTTTTCTACTTAAATCATCTTGATCGTAAAGAGAACCAACAAGGTTACTTATCTGTCCTTTAAAGAACATACCTGCTAATATAAGGACTAATAGTCCCATCCATATACCACCTATTGATGGTTTTGCAAAGAATAGAGTTAAATAACCTAATCCTGTTAGTATTGATCCTAATACTAATGATTTCTGAATTCCTAAGAAATTATCTGTTATCCATCCACCAAGAATAGAACCCATATAGTTTATTGCTGTATAAAGACCTATTATTGATGATGCCTTAGCAACGCTAAGACCTAGACCGTTAGCACTAACATCTGCTGTTAAGAATAGTATAAATACAGATGAGAATGCATATCCACAGTAGCTCTGAAGTGCTATAGAAATGTTTACTAGCCAAAGCCCTATTGGATGCTTAGTTTTTTCTGCCATGAGATTTTCCTCCTTTGAATATATATATAAATTTTTAATTTATATCCTGTTTAGTTTTGGAGATTATAAAGACTTGTATTAATTATTTTTTTCTCAATTTTTAATTTTAATTTTTTATATTTAATCTTAACTTTTATAATTTATTAAGTTGATTTGCTTTTTAATATATAATACTTTTATTTGTTATTTTATTAAGTTTCATAAGAATTTATTATTAATTTTATAATTAAAAACGTTTTCTTATCTTTATAGTTATTATAATAACATAAAGATTATTTTTTGTCTACATCTATTTTTTATTCAAAATTTTACATTACATGCTTATTTATATATAGGTTTACTTTATTTTAGTTTTAATTATTTAATTTAATATTTTTAGAATGTAATTTATTTACTCTCTTATTTTTTTAAATTAGAATATCCATATTTTTTCTATACTTTTATACTTATTATTTATTCATTCACTTTATAGCTTAATTTTATTAATTTTTTGTATTTTATATACTTTATCAAAAATTTTACATTCTTGTTTTAATCTATAATATTTTTGTATTAATTTTTTTAGAAATAATAAACTACTAAGCCTGTATAAATTCATAAAAAAAGAGACCGCTACAAAATCTGTAACAATCTCTCTTTATTTATAGATATGATTTCAAAATAATCTCTGTTTTCTTATTAAATTTTATATTATGCATTTATAAGGAATGCTTTGTATGCTCTGTATGCTTCATATATATCTGCTTTGCTTCCTACTTCATATGGAGCATGCATATTAAGTACAGATATTCCACAGTCTATTACTTCCATTCCATAGTTTGCTGATATGTAAGCTATTGTACCACTTCCACCTACATCAACTTTACCGTATTCAACTAGCTGATATCCAACACCAGCATCATCCATTATTTTTCTTAGATTTGCTATATATTCAGCATTTGCATCATTTGATCCATTTTTACCTCTTGAACCAGTGTGTTTGTTGAATGTTATACCAAATCCAATAGTTGCTGTACTTCTTCTTGTGAAGTATTCTGCGTATAGTGGGTCATAACAAGAACTTACATCTGATGATAACATCTTAGAGTTCTGAAGAGCTCTTCTTACTTTTACATTTGAATCCCCTTCAGTTAATGCTACTATTTCAGCAACCATATTTTCAAAGAATTTTGACTGCATTCCTGTAGCACCCATGCTTCCTATTTCTTCTTTATCTACTAAGAAACAGCAAGAAGTTCTTTTTGTATCTTTAACTTCAAGCATTGCAAGTAAAGATGGGAATGCACATATTTTATCATCGTGTCCGTATGAAAGTATCATACTTCTATCTAAACCACAGTCTCTAGCTTTTCCTGCTGGAACTATTTCTAATTCTGCTGACTGGAAATCTTCTTCTTCCATATTGTATTTTTCTTTTAATAATTTTAATACATTTGCTTTTACAGCGTCTTTTTCATCTTTTAATTCTGATTCTTCTAGTGGTTTACTAGCTATTAGTATATCTAGATTTTCACCTTCGATAACTGTAGCAGCTGGTTTTTCTAACTGAGCTGCACCTAAGTGTACAAGTAAGTCAGTTACTACAAATACAGGATCTGTTTCATCTTCACCTATATTAACTTTTACTACGCTACCATCTTTTTTAGCTATTATACCATGTATTGCTAATGGTTCAGTTACCCACTGATATTTTTTTATACCACCGTAGTAGTGAGTATCTAAGTAAGCTAATCCATCAGTTTCATATAAAGGATTCCGTTTTACATCTAGTCTTGGAGAATCTACATGTGCTGCTAGTATATTCATACCATGAGATATAGGTTCTTTACCTATCTGGAATAATGCTATTGATTTGTTCATACAGCAAGCATATACTCTGTCACCTGCATTTAATGTTTTTCCTTCTGATATAACTTCTTTTAAATCTTTAAATCCAGCTTCTTTAGCTTTTTCAATTGTAAAGTCGATTGCTTCTCTTTCTGTTTTACATTCATTTAAACAGTTTTTATACTGTTCATTAACATCTGTTAATTCTTTTAACTGTTCTTCACTGTACTTGTTCCAAAGATTTTTTTTCTCCATTTTTAAATTCCTCCAATATTTAACCTTATATTATATAGTTGCTATACATAGCAACCGTTTCCCCCACACTTCGTTTATAATAATATCATTTTGTGAATTATATGTCCATATTATTTATTTCTTTTTTTAATACTTTTTTATTATAAGTTTTATTTATTTTGGATATTTTTTGTATTACATTTATTTTTTTCAGTTATTTATAGTAACAATATCTTTTTAATTTTAATTTTTTATTTATTTTAACATTAAATTATAAGTTTATTTACAATTTTTTTAAAATACATTTTCTATTTTAAAGTGTTATTTTTTCTATAACTTATTATTATAATTCATTTCATATTTATGCAAATTATTTTACAAATATGTAATAACTACGATAGTTAGGGCTGTATTTTTATAAAAAAATGCCACTGAAATATATTCAGCAGCATTTTATATTAATTATTTATAAAAATATACACTAAACTAAGCTTTTATTATGCATTTAAAAGGAACGCTTTGTAAGCTCTAACTGCTTCGTATATATCTGCTTTGCTTCCTACTTCATATGGAGCATGCATGTTAAGTACTGCTACACCACAGTCTATTACCTGCATTCCATAGTTAGCCATTATGTATGCGATTGTTCCACCGCCACCAGCGTCTACTTTACCCATTTCAACCATCTGGTATTCTACATCTGCTTCGTCCATTATTCTTCTTAATTCTGCTACATATTCAGCATTTGCATCATTTGATCCATTTTTACCTCTAGCACCTGTGTGTTTGTTGAATGTTATACCATTTCCAAAGAATGCTGAGCTTCTTTTTTCAAATACAGAAGCAAATAGTGGATCATAGCAAGCACTTACGTCAGATGATAACATTTTTGAGTTCTGAAGAGCTCTTCTTACTTTTACATTTGAATCTCCTTCAGTTAATGCAACAAGTTCTGCTACCATATTTTCGAAGTATCTTGACTGCATTCCTGTAGCACCCATACTTCCTATTTCTTCTTTATCTACAAGTAGGCAGCAAGAAGTTCTTTCTGGATTTTCAACTTCTAACATAGCGAATAATGATGGGA
>UQCY01000134.1 GCA_900539645.1 uncultured Clostridium sp.
TTGTTGCAAATTTGTAACAACCCTTTTTACACAAAAAAAGACTGCATGAAACAGTCTCTTTTGTTTATTTATTACCTTCGTATTTTTCTAACAGTCTTTCTAAATAAAGGGCTATATTTTCAGGATATATTGTCTGTCTAAACTGTTCTATATTGTGATTCATAAATGATAATATAGAATTAGATTTACCAGAGGCTATATTTTTTAATATCTCTCGTAAATCTTTTTCATCGCTGTACATAAGTCCGATTCCTTTATCTATAATGAATTTACCATTTTCTATTTCCTGACCTAATCTTGGTATTTTTACCATAAGTGGAGTTTTTGTATATATAGCTTCAAAAAGAGTTGCTCCACCAGGTTTTGTCATCATTAAATCATGACTTTTTAAAAGTTCATCCATATTATTTACATAACCTAAAACCTTTATATTTTGTAAAGGGTCTTTTTCGGTTAAATTATTATAAAGCTTTTTATTTGTACCAGTGACTATAGTGACTTCTAAGGATTTTCCTTCCTCAGTTGAAATAAATTCGTCAATCCATCTCATAAAGTCTTCAGATATATCAAATAATCCACGACCACCACCTAGAATAATTATTCTATATTTTCCTGGGAAATGTTCTTTTTCTTCAACTCTAAATTTACTGCTTATAGGAACTCCTACTACCTCAACCTTATCTGGTGAAATTCCTCTCTGCATAAATCTATTTTTTATTTCTATAGATGGTACAAAATATAGCTCTGTATTCTCAAAAATCCACTCCATACTATCGACAACATCTGTAATTACTGTAGCAGCTGGTATAAAGTATCCTTCATCAGAATTTCTGAAGTTGTTTACACATGCTGCGGCAAGAGGAAATGTTGATATTATAAGATCTGGATTTAAGTCTTCTATAAACTTAGACAACTTTGGAGTATATACCTTATGAGCTATATCGTACTTTGATGAAAAAGATTTTTTTAGATAGTAGTAGCAGTTATAAAGCTCTGGTGTATACTTTGTGTTATTTTCATAGAATTTTACCATAGGTTTATTTAGCTTTGGAACACTTGCATCTATGAAGTTTCTTATAACTATATTTACATTTTCCTCATCTTTTAAAATAGAGTCCTTTATAGCATTAGCAGCACTTACATGTCCAGCACCGAAGCCAGCAGTAAGAATAAGTATTGTTTTACCTGAAAGAATAGACAAGTTATCACTCCTAACCTTAAAAATATATTATTTTAATGTTTTTTCTCTTTCAAAAACTTTTACACCTAATTTTGTTAAATCTTGTAGATAGTATTCAAACATAACGCCATCGTTTCTACTTATATCAAAATTAGAAGTATATTCTATAGCATTAGTAACAAAATCTACAGCTGTATTTACAGCAAACTCGAAATCAAATCCACCTGTAATCATACCGCTGACTATAGATGCAAAAATATCACCTGTACCGCTGTAAGATGATTTTAAATAATCTTTTGAAATAAATGTTTTTTTGTTTGTATCTCTATCGTATACGAAGTTTGTTATTGTTTTTTTATTATCTTCATGAATTCCAGTGATTACAACTTTTGAAGGACCCATTTCAGATATTTGTTTTGCGATATCTTCAATATCATCTCTTGTAAGAGTATCGTACTCACTAGATTTTCCAGTAAGAAGACAGGCCTCTGTTATATTAGGTGTAGTTAAATCTGCAAGTTTAACAAGTTCTTTTATTTCATGAATTATTTTTTCTGAGAAAACAGAGTATATCTGTCCTTCATCTCCCATAACAGGATCGACAACAATAAAAGCGTTTGGATTTTTAGAGATAAATTCTATAACAAGATCTATCTGCTCAATAGATCCTAAAAATCCACTGTAGATTGTATCAAAAGAAAGATTTAATTTTTCCCATGTGTCTGTATAGTTTTTCATTTCAGAAGTGAAATCCAAAAATGTAAAATGTGGATATCCAGTCTGAGATGACAGAATAGCTGTTGGAAGAGGGCAGCATTGTACTCCTAAAGCTGAAATTATAGGTATTGCAACTGTAAGAGAGCATTTGCCAATACCTGAAAGATCGTTAATTGCTGCAATTTTTTTCTGCATTTTATCCTCCTAAAATATTTTTTGTTTGACAATAACAATTTTATCATATTATGGAATTCTTTGAAATTCAATTTTAAAGACAAGTTTAAATGTATGGATACAGTAAAAATTAAATGCATTAAAAATCAGAAAATAAATAATATTTGACATAAAAGCAAGTTATGTGTTAATATTAGATATAGGCTTATTTAGTTAATATATGTTTGAAATTTATTTTATAATTTATTAAATAGATATAATTAAATAGCTTAAGTGTTTTAGTTCTAGGAGGATTTACTAATTATGAAAACTGGTGTAGTAAAATGGTTTAACAACGAAAAAGGATTTGGATTTATATCTGTAGAAGGAGAAGACGATGTATTCGTACATTTCTCAGCTATACAGACTGAAGGATACAAATCATTAGAAGAAGGACAGAAAGTTGAATTTGAAGTAGTAGACGGTGCAAAAGGACCTCAGGCTGCTAATGTAGTTAAATTATAATAATAATTTGGATTATGAATAAATTCATATAGATGAGTTCGATATTCTAGAAAAGGGAACTACTTTGTAGTTTCCTTTTTTATTGCAAAAAATTATAATTATATGTTTTTTAGAATATTTTAATAAGTAAAATTAAATGACAATAAATTAATACAAAAATTATAGATAATGTGATAGAATATATATGACTGTATAGACTGAAAAAAACGATTTTAGTTAAGAAAATAAAGTCATACTATAATTTATAAGATTAAAGGTTTAAGTTGGGAAATGATTGGAAGGAGAGGGTATTATGAACGTATTGTTCTTTTTAACTCCAAAAACTGATGTAGCATATGTATCAGAAGATGATTCATTAAGACAAGTAATGGAAAAAATGGATTATTATAAATACTCTGCAGTTCCTATATTAGGTGAAGACGGAAAATATAAGGGCACTATAACAGAGGGAGATCTACTTTGGAAGATAAAGCAGGATGGAAAATTTGATATTAAAGAAATGGAAGATATATCTGTTATGAGTATAGACAGAAGGGTAGAGAATATAACTGTAAATATTAATAAGAATATAGAAGAGCTTGTTCTTAAGTTAATGGACCAGAACTTTATCCCTGTAGTCGACGATGACGATATATTTATAGGAATAGTAAAAAGAAGAGATATAATAGAATACTTCTTTAATAGAGATATAAAAAATCATGAAGTTGAAAAAATCGAAATCTAAATAAATAATAAAGAAATAGAGCTTTTATGGCTCTATTTTTTGTATAAAATTATATAAGATGTAAATATGATGCTTAATTATTCCCAAAATGATAAAATAAATATAAAAACAGTAAAAAAGATATACTAATAGAGTTAATTTGTTGGAAAAGTATGATATAATAAATAATAAAGTTTTTAAATGGAGGGGAAGAAATGAAAAAAATAGACAATATATCTGATAGAGAGCTATATGAAAAAATGGATTATCTAAAGTTGCTTTCAAAGCTTTATCCTAATATATCAAAAGCCAGCACAGAGATTATAAATTTAGAGGCAATATTAAACCTTCCAAAGGGGACAGAACATTTTATAACAGATATACACGGTGAATATGAACCATTTGTACATGTATTAAAAAATGGCTCTGGTGTAATTAAAAGAAAAATTGACGAATTATTTGACGGCGAGCTTATGGAGGATGAAAAGAAAAAACTAGCTACATTAGTATATTATCCTGAGCAAAAGCTTGAGTACTTAGAGAAAAAAGTAGAAAATATAGATGATTTCTATAGAATAAATATGTATAGATTAATAAAATTATGTAAATATGCATCTAGTAAGTATACTAGATCTAAGGTTAGAAAGCTACTTCCAGATGATTTTAAATATATAATAGAAGAACTGCTTCATGAGCATATGAACAGCGAACACAAAGAAAAATACTATAAAAGTATAATTGAAACTATAATTGAAACAGATAGAGCTAAAGATTTTATTATAGCTATTTCTGAATTGATACAGAAATTGGTTGTAGATAGACTCCACGTTATAGGGGATATTTTTGACAGAGGACCTAGACCAGATATAATAGTAGATAAATTAATGCAACATCATTGTGTGGATATCCAGTGGGGTAACCACGATATTTTATGGATGGGTGCAGCTTCAGGGGAAAAGACTTGTGTTGCAAATGCACTTAGAATATCAGCTAGATATGCTAATTTAGACGTTGTAGAAGATATTTATGGAATAAACTTACTTCCTCTTGCTACTTTTGCAATAGAAACATATGGAGATGACCCATGTTTACAGTTTATGCCTAAAATAGGTGATGAAGAGGTGTCTACTACAGAAAAAACTCTAATGGCAAAAATGCATAAAGCTATAAGTATAATCCAGTTTAAATTAGAGGGAGAAGTAATTAGAAGAAGACCTGAATTTGAAATGGAGCATAGATTATTGCTTAATATGATAGATTATGAAAGAGGAACTATAAGATTAAAAGGAAAAGAATATGCATTAAAGGATACTAATTTCCCTACAATAGACCCTAAAGATCCATACAAACTTACTCCAGAAGAAAGGGATGTAATTGAAAAAGTTACAAGATCATTTAGAACAAGTGATAAGCTTCAGAGACATGTTGAGTTCTTATTCTCAAAAGGAAGCATATTCTTAAAAGTGAATTCGAATCTGCTTATACACGCTTGTATTCCTCTTAATAAAGATGGAAGCTTTATGTCTATGAAATTAAAAGGAAAAACATATTCTGGTAGAGAGCTTATGATACAGATGGAAAATATAGCGAGAGAAGGATTTATATCTAGAGATTCAGATCCGGATAAACAGTATGGACAGGATATAATGTGGTATATGTGGACTGGAAAATGCTCATCACTATTTGGAAAAGACGATATGACTACATTTGAAAGATATTTTATAGAAGAAAAAGAAACTCATGTAGAAAACAAAAACCCATACTATACACTTAGAGAAGACGAGGATATTTGTAAAAAATTATTTGATGAATTTGAGTTAGATATAAACGACTCTCATATAATAAACGGACATGTACCAGTAAAAT
>UQCY01000135.1 GCA_900539645.1 uncultured Clostridium sp.
TGCTATTTTTCTTTTAGATAACCTCATTAACAATGCTAACTTAATGACATTGGTAAAATTCTGCTCCCTTTTTATATCTATTTTATTAATTTTTCTATATCTTCTTCAACTGTTCCTATTCCCGCAATTCCAAAGTTTTCAACCAAGAATTTAGCAGTATTTTCTGATAGGAATGCTGGTAGTGTTGGTCCTAAGTGTATATTTTTTACTCCAAGATATAACAGTGAAAGTAATACTATTACAGCCTTTTGTTCATACCAAGCTATATTATACACTATTGGAAGTTCATTTATATCATCTAAACCAAATACTTCCTGTAGTTTCATAGCTATAACTGCTAAAGAATATGAATCGTTGCACTGACCTGCATCTAGCACTCTAGGGATTCCATCTATATCACCTAAGTTTAGCTTGTTGTATCTATACTTAGCACATCCAGCAGTTAAAATCACAGTATCTTTAGGTAGAGATTTTGCAAATTCTGTGTAATAGCTTCTTCCTTTCTGTCTTCCGTCACATCCTGCCATAACAACGAATTTTTTAATTGCTCCTGATTTAACAGCATCTACAATCTTATCTGCAAGTGCTATTACCTGATTATGTGCAAAACCACCAACTATTTCCCCAGTTTCTATTTCTTTTGGAGAACTACATCTTTTAGCATGTTCTATTATTTCACTAAAATCTTTTTCCTCTCCGTATCCACCTTCTATATGTTTACATCCTTCAAAACCTACTGCACCAGTTGTATATACTCTATCTTTATAACTTTCACTCGGTGGCACTAGACAATTTGTTGTAAGAAGTATTGGACCGTTGAATGATTCAAACTCTTCTTTCTGTTTCCACCAAGCATTTCCATAATTTCCAACAAAGTGATTATACTTTTTAAACTCTGGGTAATAATTTGCTGGCAACATTTCTGAATGAGTATAAACATCTACTCCTGTTCCCTCAGTCTGTTTTAAAAGCTGCTCCATATCTTTTAAATCATGTCCAGATACTAATATCGCTGGATTATTTCTAACACCTATATTAACCTTTGTTATCTCAGGATTTCCGTAAGATGTAGTATTGGCATTGTCTAGAAGTGCCATTGAATCTACTCCAAACTTACCTGTTTCCATAGTTAAATCTATTAAATCCTGTAAAGTTAAGTTATCATCTGTTGTAGCTGTAAGTGCCTTCTGTAGAAATGCGTCTATTTCACTATTTTCAAAACCTAAAACACCTGCATGTTTTAAATACGCAGCCATACCTTTTAATCCGTATATTATAAGCTCTCTAAGACTTCTAATATCTTCGTTTTCCGTATCTAAAACTCCGACATTCTCTGATTTTTCTCTTAGCTCAACCTCATCTTTTGAATAATAAACTGCATACTCTGAAAGTACACTTCTATCGTCTAATTTAGATATAAGTTCTTCTTTTATATCCATGATAGATTTAACCTTATTTAATATAACTTTGTCGTCAAAGTTTGCATTTGTTATCGTTGTAAATAATGCATCCCTTATAATTCTATTTACCTCTACATCAACTTCCTTATTTTCTTTTCTAAGATTTGTAGTAACCTCAGAGATTCCCTTTGTTGTATATATAAGTAAGTCCTGAAGATTTGCAGTAGCTGCCTTCTTTCCACAAACTCCATTTATAGTACATCCTGAACATCCAGCGGTTTCTTGACACTGGAAGCAAAACATTTTATTCATAATCTATTCCTCCTCTGTATTGAATGTACTCTTATCTTACATCAATAAGGAAGTTAGTTATGTTGTTTTTACAACGTTTTTGATTTTTATTATTTAATAATTCAATTTTGTAAGTACTGAAAATCCATAATCGTATTCTAAAACAGTAATTTTAGCGTTTTCTATTTTAAAGTTCCAATGATTTTCCAACTTCCCACAAAGAATATAAGAAAGTATATTTCTGATACTTCCACTATGTGCACAAATTATAGCTGTGCTATCGTCTTCCATATCTTCTAAAATATACTCTATAGCTCTTTTATTCTTTTCATATGCTTCAATAGCATTTTCTCCATTTGGATATCTATAATCAAAGCCTTCAGTACAAAGCTTATCGTACTCTTTTGGATACTCATTTTTTATCCATTCAAAAGTTTTTCCTTCAAAATCACCAAAATCTATTTCTCCAAGATTCTTAATTTTTATAATCTCTAAATTCTCTATATCGGCTATATCTTTAACTGTTTCTTCTGTTCTCTTGGAATTTGAAACATATACTTTTGAAAATTTCCAATTACCTTCTTGTTTTAATTTTTCTATTTTATCTTTTAAGCAAACAATCTCCAACCTTCCTTTTTCACTTATATCTGTTTCCATGCTTCCACAAAGTAGTCCATTCTCGTTGGCTACAGTAGATGCGTGCCTAATAAAAACCAATCTCTTCATAGCTCACCTTTCATAACAACCCATCATTTTCATTTATTTTATTATAATAATACATTTAGCCAAATTTACAATAGTACTAATTTTCTAGATATAATAATAAAAAAAGCAAGTATAATAACTACTAGTTTGCAACACTTGGAGACGCCAACCACTTTGTGGTTATAACTAGGCGTCGGAACTGTGGAGCAAACAGTAGTTATTATCTTGCTTTTACTTATCAATTTATATCTTTAGAAAAGAAGTACTGCTGTAAAATACACAACTAGTATAAATACAACTTCTGCTACTTCTATTCCGCATCCTAGTACATCGCCAGTTATTCCACCTATCTTCTTATTAGAACTTCTCTTAATTAGAAGCATTGCAATAGCTGCAACAACTATACCTATACATATACATCCCATAGGTGCATACATACCAGCTACACTCATTCCATTTATTATATATAAAAATCCTGCTGATAGAATTAAAGTGTATACTAAACCAACTATAATCATTGGCATTGTAGCTTTTCCAATAAATACATTTCCCATACCATTTTCTCTAGGGCTTTCAGTCTTTCTAGCAAGTAGAATGACAACTAATCTTGAAACCATTGGCATTATCGCTATCATATAAGACATTCCCCGGTTTAAGAATGTAACGATAACACCTATTTTTATAAGTATTGTAAACATAATTGCAAGTAGAGAGTTTGTTCCAAGTCTAGAATCCTTCATTATTTCTAACATTCTATCCTTATCTCTATTGCTGAAAAATGCATCTGCTGTATCTCCAAGCCCATCTATATGAAGTCCTCCTGTTAGGAACACCTCTGTAAATACAGCTATTATAGCTATTACAAGGGCATCACTTGGAAACATTATTCCAACTAGAAGACTTACAAGATAAGTTATTATCCCTATTATAAATCCAACTAGTGGAAAATAATACATCCCTTTGTGGAATTCTTCATCGAATTCTCCACCAGTTTTAACAGGTATTCTGGTCAAGAACCCTAAAGTCCCTAAAAATCTTTTCATCTTTATCCCAACCTTTCAAATTTCGTTTGTGAATAAGTCTAACATCTCAACCTTTACTTTATCTTAACAGGGATGCCGCTAATTACTAAATACACATCATCACTGTTAGATGCTACATATTGATTAATTTTTCCTGCAGTATTTGCGTATATTCTGCTAAGTTTATTGGCTGGAACTACACCCATTCCAATTTCATTAGTTACAAATACAAAATATAGATTTGTATTTCGTATTTCTTCAATTAGCTTTTCAAACTGGTTGAATATATACTCATCCATTTTTTCTAATTCTTCATTTGAAAGATCTTGTGGATTCATATTATATTTGAACATTAAATTATTTACCATAAGTGTTATGCAATCAAGCATAACTGTATCACATTCTTCTGATACCTTTTTTATTATTTCGAATACATCCTCGTAAATTTCGTAGGTTGTCCAATCTGAAGGTCTTCTTTCTTTATGCAGTCTTACTTTTTCTTTCATCTCATCATCAAACGGAATTGATGTAGCTATATATCCAGTTCTATTATTTTTCTCTAAACATAAAGATTCTGCAAAAGCACTCTTTCCTGATTTTGCCCCTCCAGTTACAAAAACTATATTACTCATCTAAATTTTCATCCCTACTTCCTCAAAAGTAGCCATATTGTTATATGCGTATACAGATGCATCTATAACATTGAAAGCTAATGCTGCTCCACTTCCCTCACCTAATCTCATATTCATATTCAATATAGGATTAAGTTTTAAAAGTTCAAGTGCTGCATCACTTCCTGGTTCATCTGATTTATGAGAAGCTATTAGATAATCTCTAGTTCCTGGGTTTATTTTATACGCTATAAGTGCAGCTGCGTAAGATATATACCCATCTATAACTACTGGTATTCTATTTGCAGCACATCCCATTATAACTCCAGTCATAGCCCCTATTTCAAATCCACCTATTTTTTCAAGCACTTCTATACCATCTGTAGGGTTAGGGTTATTAAGCTCTATAGCCTTTCCTATAACCTGTGCTTTATGTTTTATTTTGTCAGCAGATAGACCTGATCCACTTCCTGTTATTTCTTCTGGAAGTTTTCCTGTCATTACAGAAATTATAGCTGTACTTGGAGTAGTGTTTGCTATTCCCATCTCTCCAATTCCAATTATTCTATAATCTTTAACTATACACTCCTCAGCTATTTCTATACCTATTTCTATAGACTCTACAGCTTCTTCTCTAGTCATGGCTGGTCCTTTTGCCATATTAGATGTTCCTTTTCTAATCTTTCTATCTATTACCCCTTCAAGTGGCTCATCACAGTTAATACCTACATCTACAGCAACCATATCAGCTCCTGCATATCTAGAAATCGCACCTACTCCGCATAGTCCTTTTGCAAAGTTAGGGAACTGTATCTTTGTAATTTCCTGTGAATTAGGCGCAACACCCTCTTCATACACACCGTGGTCTGCACCAAAAGCTATTATTGCTTTTTTAGGTATATCAAATTTTTCTGTTTCATATATACCTGCCATCTGTACACAAATGTCCTCAACCCTTCCTAGACTTCCTTTTGGATGAATAAGATTATTCCATCTATCCTGGGCTGCATCCATACTCCTCTTATTAAGAGGATAAATATTCCTTGAAATACTGCTCAGTAAATTCATTTTCTCCACCTCTAAAATAATTATTCTATATATTTTTATTAA
>UQCY01000136.1 GCA_900539645.1 uncultured Clostridium sp.
GACTTATATCCTATTCCAATCTTCTTTTTCATAGAATATGCATCAGATATCTGCTCACAAAGTTTAATTTCTTTTTCCTTGTTTACACTGCTACCTGGATAAATATAGAAATACTTAACCTGCTCGTCTATATACTCTCTCTTTTTAAAATTAGATTTTATTCTATTTATAGAGTTTTTATACTCATCTGAATACATATTATTAGACTTTGTTAGAAAATCAGATACTCTATCCAAAATACTAAGATCCATATCTCTAACGGGAATAGAAAGATATCTGCTTCCTGGAGCTATAGAATATCCACCATATTTTCCACTCTGAGAATTAATAAATATCCCAGCTTGTTCAAGCTCACTTTTATACTCCTGAACCTGTCTATTACTAACCTCTAACTCTCTAGCAATTTCTTCAATTTTCATTTTTCCGTTATTCTGTAGCAACATAACCATATTAAGTGCTGCACCTATTTTACCCATATTAATACCTCTCTTTTTTGTACTTATCTATAATATACATCTTTTCAAGTTATTTATATAGAATATTTTCTAAAAATTTTAAAATAATTTTCTTTCCTCACATTATACTGCGCCAATATAGTTTATACTTTAAGTATAAAGTAAAACAAAAGCAGATTCGGAGGCGATTTTATGAAAAATACAAATAATATCAATACATTAACTAATGAATCATTAGCAGCTATGATGAGTGAATTTGAAATTAAAAAGGCTATAGAGCTTTTCTCAGATTTGGATTCATTCTTAAATAAGTACAAATACTGCTCATGCTTTGTTGATAACGACGAAGATTTCGTTTCATTTTTAGAATATCTTGAAATAGAAGAAAATCTAAGAATGGGCTATCTTATATAATTTTAATTTTTTCATTTTTTTTACTACCTTTATTTATTATTGTTGTTTTGTTGAAAGAAAAGGGCTGTGCAAATTATGCAACATCCCTTTTCTCCTTTATTGAGGATTTATTATTCCGCCATTTACAAATATGTATTTGGCAACTTCTCCATCTATTGAATTATCCTTTATAAACTCAGGATCTATTAATAATTCTCCTTCGTCCACAAAACCATTTACTATTATTTCGTTTTCTTCACCCAATACTGCGAAATATGTTTGGCTATTTCCCTCTATTGTAAATGTATCTCCTATGTCCTTTCCAATCCTGTACATTCCAGTTTTTTTATTTTCATCATTTGTCATATCTAATTCTACCTGATCTGCTCTATAAAGCGTTCCATTATCTAGCTTAACTGTATCTCCATTGTCTAATTTTGCATAATAATTTCTATTAACATTCTCATACAATTCAGCATTTTCTCTGTCTAAAACAGAATATACTTCTATTCTTGCAAATGGAGTATCCTTATCATTCTTTACAAATAAATATTCTCCAGCCGGAATATCTCCTCCATCTCCTACACGAATCTCTTCTTTATCTGTTTTTATAACATCTTTTTCAGGTACAATATATTTTAATGGAACTTCTTTTTTATATTCTGAAAGCTCTATATATGGCTCACTCGTAACTGGCTCTACAGTATAATCATTAGAATTTCCAGAGTCTACAAAAAATGAAATAAGTCCAATTGCAACATTTATTATCACTATAATAAGCACAAGTTTTCCTATCATAGGTGCAATAGTGTTTAAAAGTCCTTTTGGATTTTGATCTTCTCCACATTTAGGACACACTTTTGCGTCGCTGTACATCTGAGCTCCACAGTTTTTACATGTCTTGTATCCACCTGATTTTGACTTTTTATTAGTCTTTTTATCCGATTTGGAAAATCCCTTACTTTTATTTGCATCTGCATTACTCTGTATATTCTTATATTCATTTTTTAGAGTGTTAAATAAATCTTTAGACTCTTTACTTGCATTATTTTCTATCCAAGACTTAGCCTTATTAAAAACTTCATTGTTTTCTATCTTGCTTGAACTATTATAATCGTTACTTGAATAGCTGCTATCTACATCGTCGTAATCATCGTAGTCGTTTGAATTATAATAATTACTTGAATCATAGTAGTCTCCTAAATCATAATCACTAGACGAATTATCTCTATCACTATATCCTATATGACCTTCTTTGTGCATTTTTTTCTCAGCTCTAGATTTGGACATCTTTCTAAAAATACTTCCCTTGTCATCATAACTATAATCTATAGCTGGATCTCGCCTTCTATCTATCTTTATCTGTTCCTCAGTGAAGTTGACTTCATCTTTATAATTTTCTCTTCTCATACAGATCCCCTCCGTATACATTTTCTAGTTAATTTATTTTAACATATTAGCATTAGTATAAGTGGTGACAATTTTGAAATCTTTCAAAAATTCTCTCATATAATCCAATAAAAAAACGACCTATAAATTTAGGCCGCTTTTATACAAAGTAATATTTATTTTGATAAAGAAAAATCTTTTAAAACTTCTCTTACATCTGATTTAAAATCTCCAAATTTTATTCCCATTTCTTCAAGTTTTGAAGAATCCAATCTGTAATCTCTAAATCTGTCGCTGTATCTTTCTGTGTTAGGAAGGATGTATTTTTCTATATTTTCTTCAGTTATTCCCATTTCTCTAGCTACAAAGCAAGCACTCTCATATGTAGTCATATCGTTTGATGACGCTACATGGTAGATACCTGCAGGTAGTTCTACTATTTTGTCAAACTGTTCTGCTAAATGTTTAGCATAAGTCATACATCTTCTTTCGTTGCAAGTGAATAAAGTAGGTTTCTGATACATTATAGCATTTAAGACATTTTTAACTATGCTTGGACTAGCTTTAACCCCTGCAAATGAAAGTCCCATCATCCAAGAGAATCTAAGTATTACTGCATCTACTCCACTATCATTTATATATTTTTCGCAATCTATTTTATTCTGTCCATATACAGTTACAGCTTTTGGCTCTTCATCTTCTTTAAATGGACCATGATTTTCTTTTCCGTTGAATATCTGTTCAGTTGAGCAGAATATTAATCTTGCCCCTTTTTCTTTACAAGCATCTACAATTCTTTTAGTAGATTCTACATTTATATTGGCTGCAAGCTCTGGATTTTCTTCACATACAGCAGTAGTTGCATTTGCTGCAGTATGTAAACATATATCAAATTCCTGTGATTTAACAAATTTTTCTACCTCATCTGGATTAGAAAAATCTGCATCATCTCTAGTCATTTTTATCCAATTAAATTTATCTTTGTTACTATTTTGAATATAACTAGCTATATATCCCCTTGCTCCTGTTACAAGTATAGTTTTTTTCATAATTATATCTCCTTTCCCGGTTGGCTAAGCAGTATATGCGCTCCTTTTTCTATTGTTATTTTTTTAGACGCATAAGGTACAAATACATTTTCGTATTTTTGAAGAAGTATTTTTTCTCCATTCCATTCTATTATACAATCTTCTCCTATATTAGACACTATACAAAAATGTTTATCTAGTAAAATATCCATATCATTTTCCAGATACAACTCATCTATTACATACTCATCAGATTCTATTAACCTTCTGCTTTTTTCTTCATTTTTTACAAATTCTGGCTGTTTAGAAAAATCTACAACATCAAATGATTCTTTTACGTGTAGATCTCTTTTTTTACCGTTTTTATCAACTCTATTGTAGTCATAGAATCTGTATGTTGTATCTGAGTTTGTACCTATTTCTAGAGCAAGTATATCCCGTCCTAGTGCATGTATCATCCCTTCTGGAATAGTTATAAAATCTCCCTTTGAAACTTCCCATCTTTTTAGGTATTTTTCAAGTGTACCATTTTCAAAGGCTTCTTTTATAACATCTGTATCATCTGTAGTAGTTCCTGCTACTAACTTTGCACCCGGTTTTGCATCTATTATATACCAACTCTCCTTTTTACCGAAGTCATCAGAGTTTTTAATTGCATACTCGTCATCAGGATGCACCTGAATACTTAAAGAGTCTACAGTATCTAAATATCCAAGTCTCAACATTTCATGAATAGTATATCCCTCACCAAGTATAGAGCTTTCATCTTCTTTTATAAATTCATAAAAATTTTTATCCGTTTCATAATTCTTTATAACATTTGCGCTCTTTTTATTTGCTGAAATTTCCCACCAAGTTCCGTAGCCTTTGCCGTATCCTCTTGTTTTACTTATATTGTTTCCACCCCATATAGTTTCAACTTTTATACTTTCGACAAATATCGGTCTTTTAGCTTCTCCGTTGTACATTATTTTTCATTCTCCTTTTCAAATTCATCAAGTATTTTTAATGAAGAACTCGTACCTATTCTTTTAACACCTAGGTCTATCATTTTTTTAGCAGTTTCATAATCTCTTATTCCACCAGCAGCTTTAACAGATACTTCTCCGTCCACTGTATCTATCATAAGCTTAACATCTTCTATTGTCGCTCCACCAGTACCAAAACCTGTACTAGTTTTTATAAAGTCTGGTTTAACTTCTTTAGCTATCTCTGCTAATTTTTTTATCTCATCCTTTTCTAAATAGCAGTTTTCAAATATAACTTTTGATATTTTATTATTTTTTCTACATATTTCTACTATAGCTTCCATTTCTTTTTTTATAAAGTCCCAATCGCCCATCTTTGCTTTACTTATATTTATAACATAGTCTATTTCGTCGGCACCTTTTTTTATGGCATCCTCTGTTTCAAATAATTTTGTTTCTAATCCACACTGCCCTAGAGGGAATCCTATTGCAGCTCCAACGTGTATATCCGTACCATCTAGCTCTTTCTTACAGAATGTTACCCATTCAGTATTGATAGCCACCATAGCAGCTCCTATAGATTTTGCTTCTTCACATAAATTTCTAAGATCATTATCTGTAGCATATGCCTTTAAAAATGTGTGATCAAAGTATTTTGCTAGCTTATTTTTAGTTAATTCCATATTAAAACATCTCCTTTTTAAAACTCATAGGTATTATTTTTTAACTTTTTTGATTTATTTGTCTATAATATACCATTATGTAAGTAATATGTCAATATATTATATTCATTATGTAATATATAATATTTAATATGTAATTATATTGTATATATTTTTTTTGAATGTTATAATATAATCATTAAAGATTAAGACCAGCTATTAAAAGTCAATAGCTGTA
>UQCY01000137.1 GCA_900539645.1 uncultured Clostridium sp.
AGACCAATTAAAAGGTCTATAGGTTTTTATTTACTGAAGGTATTTATCTTGCAAAGTTTGGATATCCTCATCTGAAAGTCCTAATTCTTGTTTTACGTATTCTGTAGGAGAGCCATATTTTTCATCTAATTCTGCAAGAGCTTTTTCCATGAAACTTCTGTCTACTCCAGTTAATTTTCCAA
Organism: uncultured Clostridium sp.; assembly: GCA_900539645.1. Lineage (GTDB taxonomy): Bacteria > Bacillota > Clostridia > Peptostreptococcales > Peptostreptococcaceae > Peptacetobacter. The sequence continues at coordinate 183 of UQCY01000137.1, forward strand.
CTCCATCTATCTCATCTTGTTTGTCAGTTAATTTTTTTGCTTCTCCTTGCATATATGAAATTCTATCTGCTAGGAATTCATTAGTTAATTCAAAATCATCTAAAACAGTTTCTCTATCTACACCTAAAACACTTAATAATAGTGCAGATGCAGAGCCAGCACGGTCTTTACCACCAGTACAATGCCATAGGATAGCTTTGTCGGCATCCTGTTCTAAGAGTATCTGGAAAAATTGAGCAAATCCTTTTTGAGCAGTTTCATCATTAAGTACAGAACTGTACATATCATCACTTAACACGCCATTACGATACATTTCTAATAAACTTTCCGCTGGGTTATCATAAACTTTAGTAGTTGCCTTAGTTGTATTGTTATCTACATTTTCATTTAATATTTTAACCTGTTCGTTTTTTACACCTTTTATTTCTGGATCAGGTTCTTTACCTATTTCATCAGTTGTTCTAAAGTCAACTACAGTAGATAAATTTAAGTCTTTTAATTTCTGTATATCAGTATCAGTTGCTTCGGCTAGTTTTCCACTTCTTATTAACTTATCCATTACTACTTTTTTACCAGACTCTGTAACATAGCCACCAAGTTGTCTAGCATTTGATACTTTTTCAAGTCCTATTGACTGTTTTTCTAAAGAAACATCATTAGAAGGTTTTGCTTCTTCTTTGTTTTCGTCCTGAGCTTGAGTTGCTTCAGTTTTAGAATTATTAGACTCTGTATTATTAGATTGACATCCAGTTAAAGCACCTATACCTATAATACCAACTAATCCCAAAGTAACTATTTTCTTTGCAAATTTCATAAATTAAACTCTACTTTTCAAAATTTATTAATAATATTTATAAATTCAAATACTATTAAAACAAAATAATATTATAATAAGGTTAAAATAAGGTTAAAATAATTTTAAAATAAAATCAATTGTTTTAAAATATAATGAAATAAGTAAAATATGTTATAAAAACGTTTACCTAGATAAAAATAAATGAGATAATAAAAAAAAGAGATGAGTTCGGGGGGATTGGTATGCTTAAGATAGGATTACTTATCATTGGACTAGGAATTTTTATAATAGCTATGTCTAGCAGTAGATACAGCAAAAGTGAAAAGGACTCTAGGAAAGTTGGAGCTGCTATTACGGTATTTGGAATAGTATTTCTTGCAACTGGACTAGATAGTTCTGGAAGGGCAAGTTTTGCACTTATTGGAATAACTTTTGGTGGATTTATGGTATATGCTGGTGTAGAGGAGATAAAAACTATATTAAAATGTAATCAAGCCGTTGATGCAAAATTAGAAGGATTTATAGAGAAAACCGGAAGAAGTAGTATTTACTTCCCTATAATGAGCTTTAATTACAATGGTAGAAAATACAAGATAAAATCAGATAATTCTATGTATGAAGGAGCTATGAAATTATATCAAGATAGTGAAATTCATACTGTTTATATAAACCCAAGTGATCCAAGTCAAATGAGATACAATAGAAAACCATCAATATACATATACACAGGATTTATACTTGGATTGATATTTTTAATAATGGGGATAAAAGTTTTGATAACTGGTACAATTTAGAATAAAAAAGAAAAGGAGCGTTGATATTATGGCTGTGATAGGTATAGATTTAGGAACTACAAATAGTATAGCTGTTGTTTTTAGAAATGGAGAAGTAGAGATGATACCTAATTCATTTGGCGAATATCTAACTCCGAGTGTAGTTACAATAGAAAACAACGAGCTTATAGTTGGGAAAATAGCTAAACAAAAGTTAGTTACAAATCCAGAAAATACAACGTCTCTTTTTAAAAGAGATATGGGTACTAACAAAACAATAAAGCTTGGTAAAAATAAATATCTTCCACAGGAATTATCTGCATTAGTACTGAAACAACTGATAAATGATGCAGAAAAATATCTAAATGAAAAAGTAGAAGAAGTTGTTATAAGTGTACCTGCGTATTTCAATGCAAAGCAGAGAAGGGCTACAAAACTAGCAGGAGAAATTATAGGAGTAAAGGTTGATAGGTTAATAAATGAGCCATCTGCAGCAGCTATTGCCTGCCACGAAGATGAATTTGAAACATTTGTAGTATTTGACTTTGGAGGAGGAACTCTAGATGTTTCTGTTGTAGATTGTTTTGAAAATGTAGTCAGTATATGCTCGATAGCTGGAAATAATCAATTAGGTGGAATTGATTTTGATAAAGCAATTGCAATGCATTTTTGTCAACAAAATAAAATTGACTACAATTCTCTTTTAAGAGCAGAAAAAGAAAGTTTATTCTTAGCAGCTGAAAGAGCGAAAATAGCATTACAAGATAATGAAGAAGCAACAATGAGCCTATCTATAAGAGGAAAATTATATTCAGTGAAAATTACAAATGAAATACTATCTCTAATATCTAAACCTATTTTAGATGAGATAAGAGAGGTTATAAGAAGGGCTGTAAAAGACAGTGGATTTGTCCCTTCTGATATAGATAGAATGATAATGGTAGGTGGATCTAGCTATATGCCTATAGTTAGAGATTATTTAGAAAAATTATTGAAAATACCAGTTGAGTCAGCTGAAGATATAGACTATATGGTTGCTATGGGACTTGGAAAATATCTAGGAATAAAACAAAGATGTAGTGAAGTAAAAGATTTAGTCGTTACAGATATTTGTCCATTTTCACTTAGTACACCTATTGTAAATGAATCTGATTCAAGTAAACCTTTAGCAAAAGTTATAATACCTAAAAATACAGTATTGCCTTCAAGTAGAACTGTAACTCTTCAAGCATATAGAAGAGGTCAAAATAATATAAGTATATCTGTTTATCAAGGAGAAGAAATGTACGAAAATGACAATATTCTTCTTGGGCATACAAAGGTAAAAATACCTAGAAATTATAAAGAAAATGAGCAGTTCAATATAACATATTCATACGATATAAATAGTATGCTATATGTAGAAGTAGAAATAATATCAACAGGTGAAAAAAGTGTATTTATAATAGGTGATGATAAAAAACTAGAGTCTATAAAAGAGGGTAACCAGTTAAATGCTATTAAGGAGATATCTATAAAATTAAATAGCAATCCAGAGTATGAAGCATGTATTGAAAGAGCAATGAGAATATATAAAGAATTATCTCCAGAATTGAAACGTATGCTTCAAGAAAGAATGGAATCTCTTGAAATTATGTACAAAGATTGTGTAAATAATATACAGAAAAAGAGAGAAATTGTAGAAGAAATGGATAGGTTATTAGATGTATTTGATAGTATTTCAGAGTTTAATGAATCAGATATATTTTCCGATTTTGGAATAGATGACAATAGTATTGAAGATAAGGATATAGAGGAAAAAGATATTAAAGAGAAAGATATTAAAATAATAGATGGTACAGGAGGTCGCTTGTCGTGATAGAGAGTATTTGGGATATTTTGGGGATAGATCCGACAACTGACAAGAAAAAAATTAAAAAGGCTTATGCTGAAAAAACAAAGGTATATCATCCTGAGGATTATCCGGAAGAATTTAAAATAGTTCAAGAGGCGTATCAATGGGCTATGAAATATGCTAGTAAATCTGTGTTAGATGATGAGGATCTAGAAATTGGTATAAATACAAATAAAAGTACTGATGAAGTTATTGAAGTTAATAAGAAAGAAGAAAATAAGTCTATAGAGATTGACTATTCAAATTTAGAAGAAGAAGATTTTAAAATAAAAGATAATCGTAAAGAAAAAACTAATAAAAAATCTGAAACAAATAGTTCTAATAATAAAAAATCAAAAGACGGAGAAATCTTTAATGAGATATATAACGAAAGAACTAGAGATGATGAAGTAGATCAGATGATGTATTTCTTGGATTATATAGAAAAGAAAATTCCTAAAAAAATAAATATGGAAATGTTTAAATTGATTTTATCAAACTCATATATAAAATCATATCTAGAGCATCCTGATTTTAAAACTAGATTTGAGGAAATAATGGTAAATAAATCTTATGCTGATACACTATACACAGAAAAGAAAATGTCTGAAATAGCTAGAAAATACAATCTATACAAGGTTGCAAGAGCTATAGATAAAGATACAAAGCGGAGATATATAGTTGGAATTAGGACGCCGGTATTTATGTTGGGTATAGCGGTGGCTGTATCTGGGATGTTTTTAAAAGTAGAGAGTAAAAAAGCAGAAAAAGCAGAGCAAATATCAAATAGTATAAATCAGAGTATAGAAAAAAGTGGTGAAACAGTACATAAGATAAGAGAATCTATGCTGAATACATCATTGATTGTAAATAAAGATTTTATTAATGGATATGATGTAACTGTAGATGAAGAAGATGGATACTATTCTATATTAGATAAAGACAAAAATACTATTTTAGGCAATGTAAGCAGGGTAGAGTTTACAATGTCAAATTTAATAATAGCATATCAAGCTGGGGAGTACAGCATAATTAATACAAGCAATGGGAATATAGCAAAAACAAAATACGCAGATATAAAATCAGCGGATATAATTAAAGATAATGATAAAAAATATGGAATAGTTGGTATGGAAAAGGATAAAACTTGGTATATAATCGACGAAAATGGAAATAAAGTACAAAAGATTAGTGGAGAACCTAATGTTGGAAAAATAAATGTCGAAATAAAAGATGGAAAAACTAGTTTTGTGAGTGAAAAGTAAATAAGTTAATTTAGTGAGATAACTATAAATTGGAAAAATCTATAGTTATCTCTTTTTTTATAGAAAAATGTTTATGGGTATAAAGAGAGGGTATAAGTTAAATATAATCGAAACAGTATATTTTAATATATTTGTTTAAATAAGACCAGCTATTAAAAGTCAATAGCTGTAATAAAAAAATAATAATATTTTA
>UQCY01000138.1 GCA_900539645.1 uncultured Clostridium sp.
TAGTTACAAAGCTTACATAATCTGTAGCTCTGTTCACAGCATGATATACCTTGTTTATATCTCCTGCAAAGTCATTTACCTGATAATCCTGACTAATGTCTGCTATCTTCTGATTATAAAGCATTTCTAATTCACATATTATAACAGCCTTAAACTCTAAGCTCTTTACAGTATATATATTTGATATTGTTACACCATTTTTTCTACTCAGACTTGTAAGATTTTCATCAGACACTATAACCTCTATTCCAGCATCGTCTAACGCTTTTTTAATCATATACTGGAAGTAGATTGTTTTTCCATTTTTCAATCTCTTTTTATTGAACGGATATATTATAGCTATATCAGAATAATCCAAACCTTTTTTATTTACAAAGTACTCTATTTCCCAAATAACTGAGCTTATCTGGTCATCTAAGTCGCTCACCTTGATAAGTGCTACCTGATTCTTTCCAAGCTCTCTAACTGGCTCTGATTCCAAGAATACATTTCTCTTAATATCCGGTCTTATCTCCTTATAATAATTATCCGTATTCTGTCCAAGCTTATTAGAAAAATCTACAAGACTTCCTGTCTGTCTATAATTTTTCTTTAAATCTACAATTTTATCTATATGTATATTTTCGTATTTATTTTTGAATATATTCATATTATTTGTAAGATTTGTAGCTTTACAGTTAAATATATTGAAAATATGTTTTGTTTTGTATAAGAATTCTTCTAAGAATTTTATCTGATCTTCGCTGAAGTTTTCAGCCTCGTCTATAAAAATACCTTTAAACATTCTTTTATTTTTTATAACATTTTTTGCCTGTTTTATCAGATTTTCAAATGTTTTTTCGTAATCTTTTTTTAGCATTCCATAATCAAATACTAGATTATACATTCTAGCTAACTTAAATACAAATGAGCTAAATGTATGAACTTCTAGATTTGATACATCATTGCAAAGTACCTCTAGTTTCTCTCTTAAGTCACTACTAGACTGTTTATTTTCCGTTATTATAAGGAATTTATGGTGTGGGTATATCTTTGATAGCTTTATAGCTCTACTAAGCATTAGAGCCGTTTTTCCTGTCCCTGACGCACCATTGTAAAGAGTTGTTCCATAATGTATTGAATCAGCCTCTACAATCTGGCTATTTTCCATAACAGCTGCTGTATACTCATATTCATTACTAAAGAAAGAAATCTTTTTAAAATCCTTATTGAGATGCAGTTTGCTATCTAAAATGTAATATTCAGAGCAAACATCAAATAGGAATAAGTTTAAAATTATCTCATCATTTTCGTCCTTCATATAATCATCTAAAGATTTTTCATCGTTCATAAGCGCTTCAAATCCTTCTTTGTCGATTATATTATTCTTTACAAAGTCACCGTACTCATATACATCGTCTATGCTTACATAAGGCATTACAAACATATAGTCGTATGATATCTGATTGTGATTTTGCTGCATTTTTATTTTTAATAAGTCGTATTCTTCGCTCATTATCTCTAAAAGTTCTTCATCCAATATAGAGAATAACTCATCAGTAGTATTCATAAACTTAAGAAATAAAACTTTATTATCTTTTATGTAAAGCATGTCAGTATTTACACCTTTAAAAGGTATAACTTTAGGAATTATTTTTCCCTCGTTTTTTATCTTTTCATAAAATGTTTTTTCTATTTCTTTAAGCTTCAGGGCCTCTAATTGCGAATTAATATTTTCGTAATAGTTCATTAAATCTCCCCCCTTATATTCTCTATTATATATTTAAACATATGTATCTCTATTCCCTTTTTTTATAGCTATTAAATTTATATTTTATACATAAAAAGCTATCTCATACGAGATAGCTTTTTAATTCATTATTTTGCATATTCTATTGCTCTAGTTTCTCTTATTATGCTTACTTTTATCTGGCCTGGATATTCAAGTCCTTCTTCTATCTTCTTAGTCATATCCCTAGCTAATAGATGTAATTCTTCATCGCTAACTTCTTCTGGTTTTACCATTATTCTTATTTCTCTACCAGCCTGTATTGCAAATGATTTTTCTACACCTTCATAAGAATTGGCTATCTCTTCAAGTTTTTCAAGTCTCTTAATGTATGCTTCTAGAGTTTCACGTCTAGCACCAGGTCTAGCTGCTGATATAGCATCTGCAGCTGTAACTAATACAGCTTCTATAGTCTGTGGTTCGTAATCTCCGTGGTGAGTTGACATAGCATGTATAACTTCTTTAGATTCTTTGTATCTTCTTAATAAGTCCATACCTATTTCAACATGAGTACCTTCCATTTCATGGTCAACAGATTTACCTATGTCATGAAGAAGACCGGCTCTCTTAGCTAATTTAACGTCTACACCTAATTCAGATGCCATTATACCAGCTATATGAGCAACTTCTATAGAATGTTTAAGAACATTCTGGCCATAACTAGTTCTGTAGTTTAATCTACCAAGAAGTTTTATAAGTTCTGGATGAAGTCCATGTACACCTGTTTCAAATGCTGCCTGTTCTCCATATTCTTTTATTATATTATCAACTTCTTTTCTAGCTTTTTCTACCATTTCTTCTATTCTTGCTGGATGTATTCTACCATCTGCTATAAGTTTTTCAAGAGCTATTCTAGCTATTTCTCTTCTTATAGGGTCAAATCCAGAAAGTATAACTGCTTCAGGAGTATCATCTATTATTAGATCTATTCCTGTTAATGTTTCAAGTGTTCTTATGTTTCTACCTTCTCTACCGATTATTCTTCCTTTCATTTCGTCATTTGGAAGATTTACAACTGTAACAGTTGTTTCGGCAACGTGATCTGCTGCACATTTCTGTATAGCATATCCTATTATTTCTCTTGCTTTCTTTTCTGCTTCGTCTTTTGCCTGAGATTCTACTTCTTTTATCATTATAGACATCTCACGTCTAACATCTCTTTCAGCATTTGTAAGTATGATTTCTTTAGCCTTTTCTGAGCTTATTCCTGAAATACTTTCAAGTTTTTCAAGCTGTTTGTGCTTTATAATTTCTACTTCTTCCTCTTTTTTGTCTAATGCTTTTACTTTGTCTCTAAGATTTGCTTCTTTTGACTCAAGTTCAGATGTTTTTTTATCAAGGTTTTCTTCTTTCTGTAAAACTCTTCTTTCGTACTTCTGTACTTCATTTCTTCTTTCTCTGTTTTCTTTTTCTGCTTCTGTACGCAATTTGTGAATTTCTTCTTTAGCTTCTAATAGTTTTTCTTTTCTTACTGTTTCAGTATCATGGTTTGCTTTATCTATAATTTCTTTAGCTCTAGTTTCGGCCTGACCTACTTTAGCTTCAGATATATTTCTTCTAACAAAATAACCTACTATTATTCCGACTATTGCGCAACCTAACGCCACTAATATCTTATCTATGACATCCACCTCCTCTTTAGTATTCAGAACTACCGTAAAAAACAGTAGTTTTCAGGATTCCTCCCTTAATTTTTTCATTTTCCATTTTCATATTAACTCTCATATTCTAGTATCTTAAACTTTTTAAAGAATCTATTATTTTATTGGATATAGTTAAGTTTGGATAAAATACCCTCTTTTAATTTTATAATGTTTTCATAAGCATGTCAAGATTGTGTGATTAGAATACATTCAATATATTCACTATTTTTTCACAAAATTTTCAATTATTTTTTCTTACATACAAATTTATACCAAAAAAAGAGAGCTATTAAACAGCTCTCTCGTATATTTTTGACTTAATTTTTATTATTTTGCAGGATTTTCTTCTTTAACTGCTTTTGTATCTTTTTTAGCATCAGCTTTTACTTCTTCCACTTCATCGTCTTCTGGAGAAGTTCCATCTAAATGATAATAATGTCTTACCTTAGCTTCTATTTCGTTAGTTAAATCCATATTGTCTTCAAGGAATTTTTTAACATTTTCTCTACCCTGACCTAGTTTAACATCTTGGTAGTTGTACCAAGAACCAGATTTTTTAACTACATCTATATCAGCTGCTATATCTAGTAAGTCACCTATTTTAGATATACCCTGTCCATACATTATATCGAATTCTGCCTGTTTGAATGGTGGCGCAACTTTATTTTTAACAACTTTTACTCTTGTTCTACTTCCTAAAACTTTATCTCCCTGTTTTATAGTGTCTATTTTTCTAACATCTAATCTTACAGAAGAGTAGAATTTAAGTGCACGTCCACCAGTAGTTGTTTCTGGGTTACCGAACATTATACCAACTTTTTCTCTTAACTGGTTGATGAATATTGCAACACAGTTTGATTTTTTTATTGAACCTGTTAATTTTCTTAAAGCCTGAGACATAAGTCTTGCCTGAAGACCAACATGAGAATCCCCCATATCACCTTCTATTTCGGCTTTAGGAACTAATGCAGCAACAGAGTCGACTACTATTATGTCTATAGCACCACTTCTTATAAGAGCCTCTGCTATTTCTAGAGCCTGTTCTCCTGTGTCTGGCTGAGATATTATAAGATTTTCTACGTCTACACCTAATGCTTTAGCGTATACTGGATCTAATGCGTGTTCTGCATCTATGAATGCTGCTATTCCTCCATTTTTCTGTGCTTCTGCTACACAGTGAAGTGCAACTGTAGTTTTACCAGAAGATTCTGGTCCATATATCTCAACTATTCTTCCTTTTGGAAGACCACCTATACCGATTGCTATATCTAATCCTATAGAACCAGTAGATATTGTATCTATTTCTAGAGAAGTAGCTTCTCCTAATCTCATTACTGAACCTTTACCAAAGTCTTTTTCTATTTTACCCAATGCTTCGTTAAGGGCTTTTAATTTTTCCTGATCTACACTCATCACGATTCTCCTCTCAATTTATATATCAAACATTTGTTCTATCTTTTTCATATACTTATTATATCGTATAAAAACACACTCGTCAATAAATAAGATTCGTTAAAAAATTTTTATTTTTAAAACGATACAAAATATATAAATTCTCCTTCTATTTTATTTATTGACATATAAATTAAAATTTAAACAAAATTTTTATAAAAAAATACTGCCATAGAACACCTTTAAAAGGTGTTCTTATGACAGTACCT
>UQCY01000139.1 GCA_900539645.1 uncultured Clostridium sp.
TTCTAGCTGCTTCTATAGCTTCTTTTACACCACCAGCAGCTCCTATATGGTTATCTTTAAGCATTACAGCATCAGATAAATTCATTCTATGGTTGTTTCCACCACCCATTTTAACAGAATATTTATCTAATATTCTAAGATTAGGTATAGTTTTTCTACTATCTAATAATTTTGTATTACTTCCTTCTAATTTTTCTACAAATTTATTAGTCATAGTTGCTATACCACTCATTCTCTGAAGGTAATTAAGTGCAACTCTTTCTCCCATTAAAAGATTTCTAGTACTTCCTGTAAGTTTAGCTAATAACTGTTTATTCTGTACTTTATCTCCATCTTTTACATAGAATTCTATTTCAACATCTCCAAGTATATCAAATACTCTTTTATATACTCCAAGCCCTGCTATTACTCCATCTGCTTTACATATAAGATCTACTGTAGATCTTGATTCTTCACCAACTACAGAATTAGTACTTATATCTTCATTTGGAATATCTTCTATAAGGGCTTCTCTTATCATCTTATCTACAATCAAATAATTCATAATCGAAATCCTCGCTAATTTTAACTATTTCATCAATAACTTTCATTTTATTTTCTTTCATTAATTCATCTACAGAAACTTCAAGATTTGGAAGTTCTTTAGTAACAAGTTCTGTATCTTTTATATGTGCATTTATATCATTTGCTGCTCTTTTTGAGAATACTAATCCTTCAAGTAATGAGTTACTTGCTAATCTATTAGCACCGTGTACCCCTGTACAACTAACTTCACCTACTGCATATAGATGGTCCATAGTAGTTTTTGAATTAAGATCTACATGGATTCCACCCATAAAGTAATGCTGTGCTGGAGATATTTTTATTAGATCTGTACCTATATTAGTACCTCTTTCTAGGCATCCGTTGTATATAAATGTAAATCTATTTTTTAGATATTCTTCTCCAAGGTGTCTAGCATCTAGATATACATAATCTGTTCCATCTTTTTTCATCTGTTCAAATATCGCATGAGATACAACGTCCCTTGGTAGTAATTCATCTACAAATCTTTCTCCATCTTTATTTTTAAGAAGAGCACCTTCTCCTCTTAAAGATTCAGATATCAGCATTCTTCTTCCATTTGAATTTTCTTCATAGAATGCTGTTGGATGTATCTGTATGTAGTTTAGGTTTTCAACTTCTACTCCATTTTTTAGAGCTATAGCTATACCATCTCCTGTTAAGTGTCTCTGGTTTGTAGAGTTTTTGAATAATCCTCCAATACCTCCACATGCTAATACTACATCTTTAGCAAATATGTGCATTTCTTCTCCATCTTTGAATACTCTAGCTCCGATACATTTGCCTTCTTCTGTTATTATATCTAGAAGGGTTGCATCTTCTATCATTTCTATATTGTTTCTAGTAAGTGCTGCTTTATAAAGAGTTTTAAATACTATTTCCCCTGTATTATCTTTGCAGTGAACTATTCTATTTACTCTATGAGCACCTTCTCTAGTATAATCTATCTTTCCATCTTCCATATCAAGTGGCATACCATATTCTTCAACTATCTGAGATATATTTTCAATAGACTCTTCAGCTAATACCTGAACAGCCTCTTCTCTATTTTTATATTTTCCCGCTTTCATAGTATCTTCTACAAATGGTTTAATATCCGCTTCATTTAATGCAGTAGATATACCACCTTGAGCAAGATATGTATTATTATTGTCCATAGTTGATTTAGATATTACTGTTACATTTAGTTCTGGATTTAAATTAAGAGCACAGTAAAGTCCAGCTACTCCACTGCCCACAATTAAAACATCTTTTTCTAATTTCATTTTTATCCCTCGATTTTTTATCCCTCTGATAATTTGTGCATATTAAGTAGTGAATTTAAAGCATTAACTCTAACATTTTCTTCTACTATAACTTCATTTTCCATATTTAATAAAGTATTATATAAGTTTTCTAATGTAGTCTTTTTCATATCACCACACTGTATTGCACCATTTCCTCCTGGGAAATAGAATTTTTTATCAGGATTTTTTTTCTGTAGCTCGTATAATATTCCTTCTTCTGTAGCTACTATAAATTCTTTAGCTTCATTTTCTGTAGCATATTTTATTATTCCAGAAGTACTTCCAACAAAATCTCCCATACTTCTTATTTCTTTTCTACATTCTGGATGAACTAATACCTTTGCATTTGGATGAGCTTCTTTTAACTCAGTTACTTCACTTTCTTTTATTCTATCGTGAATTGTACAACATCCATCCCAAAGTATAAATTCTTTTTCTGGGAAGTGTTCAGCTATGTATCCACCTAAGTTTCTATCGGGTAAGAATAATATCTGTTTATTTTCAACATTACCTAGTATTTTTAAAGCACTTGATGATGTAACAGACACATCACAATGAGCTTTAACATCAGCAGTTGAATTTATATAACATACTGTTAATGCTTCTGGATATTTTTCTTTCATTTCTATAACAGCCTTTTCGCTAGCCATATCTGCCATTACACAACCAGCATTCTTCACAGGCATAAGTACAGTTTTTTCTGGTGAAAGTATTTTTGCACTTTCTCCCATAAATTTAACCCCACAGAATACTATAACTTCTTCCTTACAATCTCTAGCTATTTCACTTAAATAATAAGAATCTCCTACTTCGTCTGCTATCGCCTGTATTTCAGGCGGCTGATAGAAATGAGCTAATATTATAGCATTTCTCTCTTTTTTAAGCTCTTTAATTTTGCTTACTAAATTTTCGTTCATGTTATTTGTACACCACTTTCTCGTTATTTTTTTATCTAGTTTTTTTGACAATCTTACGATTTTATTTTTTATTTTCTAATTATAACTCAAAATTATTATAGCATTATACTTTATCTTCTTCAATGATAAAGAAATTTTTAACATATTTGATAGAAATTCTATCATTTTCAAATGATTTAAAAATTTTATTATTTGTTATTTTTTTATCATTTATATTTATTTTTAGCTATTTTTATATTTTTTAATAAATCTAATCATATATTTTTTCTATCGAATATAAATAAATTATCATTTTTAATTATCATAAATCTGTAACTTTTTTAACATTTTTATAGTAAGTTATTTTTTTACATTGACTCAAAATAAAAAAAAGCTTTTCCTAACTACTCTTTCTTTACTTTATTTTTTTCATTAATTTCTTTATTTTTATTTGATATTATCGCATATTTTTCACACTTGATTATGATATTCTATAGTTGTATACTATATATAAAGAGTTTTGTATACAATGTTGAATTTTAATAATTGTATTTTGTATTGAAATTATAAATTTTTTTAGTTGATTTTTTATCAACTATATTTATTTTTTATATTAACTTTATTTTGAATTTAACATAAAATACAACTCCTAAAAATTTTATATTTAAAAAGAGGTGTTTTACAATGACAGCATTCTTAATTGGACTAGTAATGCTTCTAGTTGGTGGTATGGTTTATGGTAAATACTGTGAAAAAGTATTTGGACCAGATGATAGACCTACTCCAGCAATAACTCTTGAAGATGGTGTTGACTTCGTTCCTATGAAAAAAATGAAGAACGCCTTAATCGAACTACTTAACATAGCAGGTACAGGACCTATACTTGGACCTATCCAGGGTATATTATTTGGACCTATAGCGTTCATATTAATACCAATAGGTTGCGTTCTTGGTGGTGCAATGCATGACTACATGAGTGGTATGATATCTTTAAGAAATAACGGTGAACAGATGCCAGGTATAATAAGAAAATACTTAGGAAAAGGTGTATATAATGTATACAACGTATTCCTTTGCTTCTTAATGATACTAGTTGGTGCAGTTTTCATCTACACTCCAGGGGACTTAGTTGTGACTCAGATACTTCATCAGCAGTCAGTTATATCTAACCCAGTTGTTTGGATAGTTTACGGTGCTATATTTGCTTACTATCTAGCAGCTACATTATTCCCAATAGATAAGATAATAGGTAGAGTTTATCCTATATTTGGTATAATACTTCTATTATCAGCAGTTGGTGTTGGTATAGGTATATTTGTAAAAGGATACGATTTAACTCCTTTAACAGCTGAAAACTGGATGGGTGTTCATCCTCAGGGATTACCAATACTTCCTATCTTCTTTGTAACAGTTGCTTGTGGTATCGTTTCTGGATTCCATTCAACTCAGGCTACTTTAATAGCTAGATCTGTTACAAATGAAAGAGAAGGTAAATTTACATTCTACGATATGATGATTCTTGAAGGTTTAATAGCTATGATATGGTCAGCAGCAGCAATGGGTGTTTACAATGCTCCAGGTCTTGTTTCTCCAGAACAGGTTGGTTCTCCAGATGTTATCGGTATAGTTGCTAATGACTTACTTGGTAAAGTTGGTGGACTTATAGCAATACTTGGTGTTATAGTTCTTCCTATAACTTCAGGAGATACAGCCTTAAGATCTGTTCGTCTTATGATAGGTGATGCACTTCACATCGACCAGACTAAGAAGAAAAACAGATTTACATTATCAGCTTGTATATTCGTACCAGTTGCAGCTATATTAGTATTCGCTAAAGCAAATGCAGAAGGTTTCAATATATTATGGAGATACTTCGCATGGGCTAACCAGACTATAGCTTGTTTCGCATTTGCTATGATAACAGTTTACTTATTATCTCATAAGAAAAACTACATCATGTCACTTATCCCAGGTATGTTCTATGTATTCATCATATCTGCGTACATCTTAAATGCTCAGATAGGATTCAGATTACCAATGAATATAGCTTACATAGGTGGGGTTGTATTAGCAATTGTATACGCAGCCTTAGTTATTAAAAAAGGTAAAAATACAGTTGATGGTGAAAGATTAGCTTAATCTTAATCATGATATAACTAATAATTAATATAAAAAAAGACTATGCAAATTGCACAATGTCATTAAGTTAGCATTGTTAATGAGGTTATCTAAAAGAAAAATAGCAGGA
>UQCY01000140.1 GCA_900539645.1 uncultured Clostridium sp.
ATTATTTATGTTCTAAAAGCATATTTTAGGTGGTGAGTTCGATTTCAAAAAAAAATAAAAATTCAGCTTTTGCAATGCTGATAACATTAATTATCGTTATGGCAATTTCATTTGGCGTTATTTATGCTGTAACCACTTTTGTAGGTATCGGTCTGATGACCTTGATTGGATTTGAATATAATTCTATTCCAGCGGTATTTTTATTCTTCTTTATTTTTGTATGTTTTACTATACCGCTAGATTTTATTAGTACGTCTATATTGGACTTCGTGCATTTTAAGGGACGTATTCCAGAATCTTTTTATAAGGTTTTGGAATTTTTAGTAGAGTTTGTTTTAGTTTTATTGGGATTGTTGGTTGTGGATAGTATTATGAAGTCTATTTCTATTCCTTTTAGGACTAAGATTTTATTCTCTGTGCTATTATATGTATTTACTTCTTCAATAGAGTATTTATTCTTAAAAGATAAAGAGGAAATTTAAAACATAATATTTAGTAAAAAAGAGTACCTATCGCATTGATAAGTACTCTTTTTATATCTTGATTCAAATTTTATAACATTTCTACAAATGCTTCAAATCTAGTTTTTAACTGTTCACTGTCTGACTGAGAGTAATCAGTTTCTAATGCAAGGAATGATATTCCTTTTTCTTTAGTAACAAATTCTTTTATTCTTGCACTTTCAACTGTGAATGTATGACAAGCAGTTAGAGATATATCTATAACACCATCTATCTGGAATTCGTCTATTAATTCATCAAGTAATTCTATTCTTCTGTCGTTGTTCATCATGCAAGAACATCCTATTTTTAAGTATGCTTCAGCTATTGCTTCGTATACGTTAGGATTTTCTTCGTCTACTAACCATCTGTTTGATCTTGGACCACCACAGTTTTCGTAAACAACAACATCTCCACCAGCTTCTTCTATTGCTGGAGCTATTTTGTTTATAGCACCTGCTATAGGAGAACCAGTTATAAGTATTCTTGGTCTATTTGATTTTTTATGTTCTTTTGAAGCATAGTCTTCTTTTATATCATCTATTAATTTTCTAAGTTCAGCTTTCATAGCTGGTCTATCAAATTTGAACTGAGTCTGATATAAAACTCTGTGTATATCCATTCCACTCATTGGAGGTGGATTAAGAGCTCCTAGTTTGAAGTATTCCATTAATAAAGCTCTTTCTTCATTTTTATCTTTTATAGCTGCTCTTATATCGTCTTCAGTTATTGTTATTCCATAGAATTCTTCTAATTTTTCTTTGAATCTTTCTATTTCATTAGCCCATAATTTTATAGCTGCTTCATCTACCATGTTAGGAAGATGCATTATATGAGTTGGTTTAACTTTTGCCATCTGTTCATACATTTTCTTTTTACCGTCACAAGTTGTTTCAGCTACTACTATATCACTGAAGTAGAAGTATGGACATGTATCTGTTATAGCATGACCATAACTTGATTTAACCATTGGACATAGGTTTCTAGGTAATATTTTTTCTGCTTCTGGTATAGGTTCTTCACTAACACCACAAAGCCCTACTGTTACTGCACCTGCTGCTAATGCTATTTCAGCTGGGCTGAATGTACAATAAAAACCAATTACTTTTTTACCCTCATCTTTTAATTTTTTTATTGCTAGGAAACCATTTCTTCTAGCTTCTCCCCAATTTTCAAACTGTTCTGGAAGTCCTACTGTTGCCATTAAAACACACCCCTTAATCTTAAATATATACTTTCGTAATAAATAGTTACGTTTTCCATATTTAATTATATATCACTAATTTGTACAATGGTAAAAATACGTCATTTTTTATAATAGTTTATGTCTATATTTGTAGATGTATTTATAGTTTTTTTCTATAACTATATTTTTTATCTATCTCCTAAATATATTCATATAACTACTTTCTATACATTTTAACTTTTCAATAGATTTATTTGCTCATTATCTCTTTCATCATTTTTTCTAAATCTTCTCCGTATCCGCTTCCTGCCCAGTTATTTGAAAGTGATTTAACTGTCTTACATTTTCCGAAAAGGTCTGCAAAGTGTCTTGGATCTTTAGGATTTGATAGTGGATAACCATCTTTTCCCGCATATAACGCTAAATGTTGTACCTGAGCAAGTACACCATCTTCCCAACTATCAAATCTAGTGTGTGCATTCTTATCCTTATCTCCTCCTCCACCAGGAGTTTTTAATCCACAAGGATTTTTAAATGAAGCATCTAGCACCCCACCAAATTTGCAATATCCTGTTTCTTTTGCACATTGAGCTACTACTAGTGTAGGATCTACACCATTTTCTACCGCTGTATTGTATAGTATTGGAAGTATTTCCATAAATAAATCAGATGCATTTTTGCTTTCTGCCCATTTTTTACACTGTTCATATGTAGATGTTGGTTTTGAAAGTATGCTTAGGCCACTATATACATTATTACTAGAACTACTTGAGCTAGCCCGTCTTAAACAGTCTTCAAATATACTAGAACTAAGAGTTCCTATTTTTGATATTTTATTCGCTCCCTTGAATACTGATTTATCAGATCCTTTAGATACAAGCATTAATGGAGCATCTTTTGCAAGAGTTGATCCAACTAATGCATTTTTTAAGTCATGTCCATCTGCAACATAGTATTCTTTTGCATTTGGATAGAATTTATCTAGTATTATTTTATTAGTTTTATATCTATCTGAGCCTCCTAATCTAACCGCATCTGTAGATTTAACTAATTTTTCAGATATAACGCTAGTCCCACCTATTGCATATGTTGTTACATTTTTAGTATTGTATTCTACATTTTTACCATTTGTAAGTATAACTGGCATACCATCTCTTGCCGCTGTAGATGCAATACTTATACTATCTGCCTCACCCTTTACACCATTTGTAAGAGCTATAGACGTTATATTTTTTAATTGAGCTATTTTATTTGCTACACTGTAACTAGTCTTATTTCTATCTGAGCCACCTAATCTCTCTACACTTATACCTTTATTTTTTAGAGTTTCTTCTACTTTTTTAGATACCGCTGCTTCAAGTCCTATTATATAAACCTTATTTACATTTTTTAATCTTTGCATTGTTTCAGTAGGTATACTATCTTTTTGTGTAAGAAGTATCGGTGCATTTGCAGCACCAGATAAACCACTCGCAGATAAACCATCTGCTATAGAATTATCTAAATTTACTAATATAGCCGAACTGTAGCTTTGTTTATCTGCTATTAGTCCTGCTGTTTCGTACATATTTTTCCCCTCTATTACCTCTTTTTCAGCTGCAAAAGCTGGGATTATGCTACTCACTAGCATTGTAGAAGCCATACACACTGTCATTGTTCTTTTTAAATTCATTTTCCAAAAATTCCTCCCTTTTAGCATAATCTAACTTTTATGCTTTCTTTATTTTTTTACAATCAATCATTAAATCTCTTTACTCTATATCGACAAATTAATTTTTTAAATTAAAAAAGACTAAGATTTTAAATCTTAGCCTTTTTCTATTATTGCATAATTTTTATTCAGTTTCAAGGTTTACATAACACATTATTATGTAGCCATAATTTTACTATTTTATTCATTATATGCTTTGATTACTTCTTTTATAGCATTTAATACATAATCTATGTCTTCTTCTGTATTGAAGTATCCAAAGCTGAATCTTACTGTTCCCTGAGGGAATGTTCCTAGTGTTTTGTGCGCAGATGGTGCACAATGCATACCAGGTCTTGTAGATATTCCATAATTAACATCTAATTCGTGGCATATTATACCATTATCCATTCCAACAAAGTCTAAAGATACAACAGCTGTTCTATTTTCGGTATCTCTCTTACCTACTATAAATCTTTCATCTATTTCTTCCATACCTTTTATGAATCTTTCAGTAAGCATCATTTCTTTTTTATGTATGTTTTCTATACCTACTTTTTTTATATATTCAAGAGATGCATGTAATCCATATGTTCCTGGTATATTAGGAGTTCCACTTTCAAATTTATCAGGCATATATTCTGGCTGTATTTCTTCATCTGATTTACTTCCTGTTCCACCTTCTATAAAGCTATCAACCTGAGGAACTAATTCATCAGTTATTAAGAATCCTCCCATACCCTGAGGTCCTAAAAGTCCCTTATGTCCTGTGAAGCATAATATATCTATATTCATTTCTTTCATATTCATTTCGAATACACCTGCAGTCTGTGCAGCATCTACTATGAATATGACATTTTTTTCTTTACATATTTTTCCTATTTCTTTTATTGGAAGTGCAGTACCACATACATTTGATGCTGCAGTCATTACAACTGCTCTAGTATCTTCTTTTATTGCAGCTTCTACATCTTTTAAATCTATTTCTCCAACCTTATTACACTGAACTCTAGTAAATGTTACTCCTCTAGTCTGTTCTAATTTAACAAGTGGTCTCATAACTGCATTGTGTTCAACTGAAGATACTACCACATGGTCTCCTTCTTTTAATAATCCTTTTAAAACTGTATTCATAGATTCTGTTATATTTTTAGTAAATACAACATTTTCTGGTTTATCAAATCCAAATAACTCTGCTAACATTTCTCTTGTTTCAAGTACAACAAATCCTGCACTTAAAGCCGAAGAATATGCTCCTCTATTTACATTTCCTCCAACACTTTCTACATATTCCTTGATAGCATCTCCAACACCAGGTGCTTTTGGGAATGATGTTGCCCCATTATCACAATATACTTTTCTCATATTAAATTCCCTCCGTATCTATTTATAAATTATATTTCTTATATAAAAAATATAACATTTGCCATTTGCCGACATTTTCAATTGTTTTTTCGGCGTAAGTCGCCGTGCAGAGTTCTTCTCTTTTGAGTTTAGTATAATCTATATACTTGTTACGCGCAAGTGTTTTTG
>UQCY01000141.1 GCA_900539645.1 uncultured Clostridium sp.
TTAATATATTCACCGAAAGTCATCCATCTAAGTCCATATCCAGACATAAATGTTGCAACAGAAACATTCGTGTATATTTCTTCTAAGGGATTTTCATAGTAAGATATTTCTGTAAATTCTTCAAGTGTCATTTTTCTAACATTTCCACTTCTATCGTATGGACAACCATCATAATACCATTCATATGGTCTAAGTGTTGAACATACTTCATATGCCTTTTCTTTTAACATTTCAAATCTTTCTTTAGTTAAGCGAGCTTTTGTCATTTCATCCATTTTTAGCACCTCTTTTTATAAAAATATTGTTATCTAAGGATTATCAGTTTATACATATCTATTTTTATAATGTCATATTTTCAATAGAATTATACAATTTCTATAACTTTTATTTTTCTAAATAATAAAATAGAGGCTAATTTGTAGCCTCCACTTTATTTACTATACTTTATTTAACAAAAAATATGTTATCGTGTTTTGTATTTTTTTACTAATATTTTTTATGCTTTAAGCTCTTTGTTTATTTCTTCAAGACATTCTGTAAATGCACTCTTGCTGCTGCTCTTTTTTCTAAATATAGGTATACTCTGTTTCTTTGCTTTCATCTCAACTATATTGCATATCTTGTGTGATACCGTAGAAGTTAATATTACAACAGCATCAGGATTACCTATTGAACTTGCCAACTTATTTGCCTTTTTGGTACAGACTTTTGTTTTAAAGCCTAACTTTTTACCCATTTCAAGATAATCTTTCTCCATTCTCTCGTGTCCGCCTACAACTAAAATACTCATAATCTTTTCCTCCTAAAATTTTTATATTTTTATTTTTCTCATTAACTTTCTACTTGATAATCATTATTATATAATTTATGTTATCATCCAATGAATATTCAGTCAATAAATCTCGGCGAAACGATAATTTTTTTCGTTTTTTGCATAAAAAATAGAGTACCTAATAGTACTCTATTCCTTCCATTGTGTTTCCTCAACAATTTCAAAAACAACTATTATCCAAACATAATTATCGTTAATTTTTTTTAGCAAAAATTTATTTATCAGTATAAAATTTTCGCTTAACTTTTTTATCTTTTATAGATATTTTTTTCTCATATCTTTATTAACTTAAGATTTATATTGAAAACATTTATAATACTAGTGTATAATTAAAATAATATATGTAGTTTTATTTTAGGAAAATCATTTTGAAAAAAAATTCAAAATATGCACATATATTTTCTTATAAAAAATAAAGGAGGTAAAAATGGATCAAAACGAAAAAATTAAACCCAGTGGTAAAGCCCTTATTCCTTTCGCTGTATTTATATTCTTATATCTTGGCGTAGGTATCATATTAGAAACATCAGGAACAGAGATGGCATTTTACCAGCTACCAGCACCAGTTGCAATAATTGTCGGTGTTGTTGTAGCATTCATTATATTTAAAGGAAGTATAGAAGAAAAATTC
Source organism: uncultured Clostridium sp. (assembly GCA_900539645.1). Taxonomy (GTDB): domain Bacteria; phylum Bacillota; class Clostridia; order Peptostreptococcales; family Peptostreptococcaceae; genus Peptacetobacter. The sequence continues at coordinate 1,464 of UQCY01000141.1, forward strand.
TCTCAGTTTGCAAAAGGATGCGGAAATGAGAACATCCTTATAATGTGCTTTATATACCTATTCGCAGGTGCATTTGCAACAGTTGCAAAATCAATGGGAGGTGTTGATTCTACTGTCAACCTTGGACTATCACTTATACCAGCTCAATATATAACTGCAGGAATGTTCGTCATCGCGGCTTTTATATCTGTAGCAACAGGAACTTCTATGGGAACAATAAGTACAGTTGCTCCAATAGCAATTGCAACAGCAGAAAAAGCTGGATTAAATATGACTCTTATAGTTGCTGCAATCATAGGTGGTGCAATGTTTGGCGACAACCTATCTGTAATATCAGATACAACAATTGCCGCAACTAGAACTCAGAACTGCGAATTAAAAGACAAATTCAAGGTAAACTTCTACATAGCTTTACCAGCAGCAGTTCTTACATTTGTACTTTTAATAATATTTGGTAAACCAGAAACTATAGTTCCTATACAGAAATTAGATTACAACATAGTCAAAGTTATACCTTATATACTAGTTTTAGGACTTGCTGTATCAGGATTCAACGTATTCCTTACTCTAGGTGTTGGAACAGTTGTAGCAGGTATAGTTGGTATGGCTTACGGAGATTTAACTCCACTTACATTTGCACAGAATATATACGCTGGATTTACAGGAATGAACGAAATATTCTTGCTTTCAATGTTTACTGGTGGTCTTGCCCACATGGTTACTCAGCACGGTGGACTTCAGTGGATATTAGAAAAAATTCAGTCTGTTGTTAAAAGTGAAAAATCAGCTCAGATTGGTATATCTGCAATAGCTGCAGCTGCTGACATGGCAGTTGCAAACAACACAGTTGCAATAATAATAACTGGGCCAATAGCTAAAGAACTTAGTAAAAAATATAAAGTAGATCCAAGAAAATCTGCTTCATTACTAGATATATGGACTTGTATATTCCAGGGATTTATCCCTTATGGAGCACAGATACTTCTTGCAGGAAGCTTAACAGCAGGTGCAGTTAGTCCACTTGCACTATTCCCATTCCTATGGTATCAGCAGCTTCTAGCAGTATTTACACTAATATCTATGTTTATCCCTTACGCAGATGGTTTAATAAAGAAAAAACCTTGGAACTGGGAACTAGATAAAGCAGAAGAAATAACTGAATAATACAAAATAACACAAAGAAAAAGACTAGTTAAATTTTGCTCCAGTCCTCAGCGCCTCGTAACATTGAAATGTGTTACATAAATGGACGAGGCGCTGAAGCCTGGAGAGCAAATAATCGTGATTGCATGCTTTTAAAAAAGGCCATTGCAAAATTGCAACAGCCTATTTCTATCTATAGTAATTCATTCAATTATATAGCTCTAGTGTATTCTTTTAACCATTCTCTCTCTTCTTCAGTTAGATGAGGTCCTATTTTTTCAAATACCTGAGCATGGTAGTTGTTTAACCACTCTCTTTCAAACTTAGTCATCTCATCTGGATTTATACCGTCTAAATCTATTGGAGCAAATGTTATAGTTTCGAAGTGCATAAACTGTCCAAACTCATTCTTTTCTCCCTTAGTAACTATCATTTCATTTTCTATTCTTATACCATGAGAGCCTTCAACGTATATACCTGGTTCATTAGTTAAAACCATACCTTCTTCTATTTTATGGTGTTCGTTTTTAGACTTAACTATCTGCCATCTAAATCCTGTTGGTGGCTCATGTATGTTAAGAAGGTATCCTACACCATGTCCTGTACCACATTTGAAATCTATATCTAAGTCCCAAATTGGTCCTCTTGCTATTGCGTCTAAATTATATCCAAAGCATCCGTATAAGAATTTTGCTCTTGATAAATTCATCATACCTCTAACAACTGCTGTGAAATGAGTTTTTAATTCATCGGCAACTGGCCCCATTACAAATGTTCTTGTTATATCTGTAGATCCTTCAATATATCCTCCACCAGTATCATTTAAGAATAAATGTTCTGGAAGTACTTCAACATCTGACTCGTCAGTTGGTGCATAGTGCATCATAGCTGCATGATCTTTATACGCACAAATTGGTTCAAAACTATCCCTTATATATCCTTTCTGTTCTTTTCTGAACTCTTCAAGCTTTCTAGCTGCACTCATTTCAGTTATTTTTATCTTACCTACATTAGTTTTCATCCAATGCATGAATTTTGTAACAGCTATACCATCTTTTATATGAGCATTTCTTATATTTTTAAGCTCAACATCGTTTTTCATAGCTTTCATAAGTATAGTTGGGTTCTGATGTTCTATCTTTTCAACACCTTCTGGTATGTTGTTGTAAAGTGCATAATTTAACTTCATTGGGTCAACCATTACACTTTCACTAGCTTTAAGGTTCTTAACTTCTTCATAAATATCATTGTATGGACGAACTGTTATATTATTTTCAGCAAGAAGTGCTTTTGCTTCGTCGTTTAATTTACTTTTATCTATAAATAAATCCATGCCATCAAGTTTCACTAAAGCATATGAGAATATAAGTGGATAATAAACAACATCATTTCCTCTCATATTAATTAACCAACAAACATCATCTAAAGATGCTATTATATGCGCAGTTGCTCCATTTTCTTTCATAACATTTCTAACTCTCTCAAGCTTAGAAGCAACACTTTCACCTGTGTATTTTTCATCAAGCACGAAAACAGGCTCCTTAGATATCTCTGGTCTATCTTCCCAAACATCACCTACTAAATCGCATGAATACTCTATTGATATATTCTTAGGAGCAAGAGCTTTCTCTAAATCCTGTCCTTCTTCCATAGAAACAACACGTCCATCAAATGCTACCTTACCATTTTCTGGAACTATCTGTGCAAGATATTCTTCCATAGTTGGAACACCGTCTTCAAACATATGGAATAAAGAAATTCCGCTTCCCTCTAACTGTTTCTCAGCCTGAGTCCAATATCTACCATCAGTCCAAAGACCAGCCTCATCCTTTGCTATCATAACTGTCCCATAAGAACCATCAAATCCTGATATATATTCTCTACATTTGAAATATTCTCCTGCATTCTCACTCTGATGGAAATCTGCTGTCGGAACTATATAAGCATCTATCCCATTCTGCTCCATAAGAGCACGAAGTCTTGCTATTCTCTCTACTACCTTCATCTAAAAAGCCCCCTTAAAATCAAATATAAAACCTCTTGTGAAAAAAATAATTCACTCTTTAATAATAACATAAAATTTTAGAAAATTCAAACTTATGAAAATAATATTATAATCTAAAAAAACACACTCCAAATATTCCTTACAAATCTATATTTACAAACTTCAAAACAACTCTCTCTACATGCACCGATAAAATTATTACCTATATAAAAAAAGTGGCTATTCACAAAATTTGCAACCAAACCTTTTTAAATTAATCTTTTATAAAATTACTAACTTAAAAAGAGGTTGTTACAAA
>UQCY01000142.1 GCA_900539645.1 uncultured Clostridium sp.
GTTAAGATATAATTAAGAATTGTGTGTTATGATAAAATAAAGATATAATATTTCATAAAAATAGTAAAAACAGGTATAAAACTTATCGAAATTCAATTATTACTAAAAAGAAATAAATTTTTATAATTTTGATTGATAAAATAATACCAAAAAATAAAGATAATTAGATTATCCTAAAAAGTTTAGGGTATTAATTAACTTAGGAATAAAAAAATGGAGGTATGGAGATGGAACCAAAGAAACCGAAAAGATCGATTTTCTATTATTATGCTATGATGATGCTTTTCGTAATGCTTCTTAATGTGCTTGTATTTCCAAGTATGCTGAAAAGACAGACTGTTGAGATAACTTACAGCAAATTCGAGCAGATGTTAGACAAAAACGAGATAAAAACAGTTAACTTAGACAACGATAAAATATCTATAGAGCCTAAGAAAAAAGACGACAGAAACATATACGTAACAGGAAATATGAACGATCCAGAGTTAATTGAAAAATTAAATGCAAAAAATGTATCGTTCAGCAAAGAAATTCCTAGAGAAAATTCACCACTTATGAATTTCTTACTTACTTGGATATTGCCATTTGCAATTTTAGGTATGTTAGGTAATTTAATGATGAGAAATCTTTCTAAGAAGATGGGTGGAAATTCTATGCAGTTTGGTAAGTCAAACGCAAAGGTTTACGTACCTGCACAGAGTGGAAAGAGATTTGAAGATGTAGCTGGTCAGGATGAAGCAAAGGAAGCTTTAACTGAGATAGTAGATTATCTTCACAACCCAGCTAAGTATAGAGAAATAGGTGCACAGATGCCTAAGGGCGCGCTTTTAGTTGGACCTCCAGGTACAGGTAAGACACTTCTTGCTAAAGCAGTTGCAGGTGAAGCAGGAGTACCATTCTTCTCAATTTCAGGATCTGAATTTATTGAGATGTTTGTTGGTATGGGTGCTGCAAGGGTTAGAGATTTATTCAAACAGGCTAAGGAAAAAGCACCTTGTATAGTATTCATCGACGAAATAGATGCTATAGGTAAGAAAAGAGATGGAGCTAATGGTATGGGAGGAAATGATGAAAGAGAACAGACTCTAAACCAGTTACTTAGCGAAATGGATGGATTTGATGGTGGAATAGGAGTTGTAATACTTGCAGCTACAAATAGACCAGAAAGTTTAGATAAAGCACTTTTAAGACCAGGTAGATTTGACAGAAGAGTACCTGTTGAATTACCAGACTTAAATGGTAGAGAAGCGATACTTAAAGTACACGCAAAAGCAGTTAAATACGATGCAAATATAGATTTCAACGAAATTGCAAGAGCTACATCAGGAGCATCTGGTGCAGAGCTAGCAAATATAGTAAATGAAGCTGCACTTAGAGCAGTTAGAGATGGTAGAAAGAAAGTTGAACAGATGGACTTAGAAGAAGCTGTTGAAACAATAATCGCTGGATACCAGAGAAAAGGTGCAGTTATAAGTCCAAAAGAAAAGAAAATTATCGCATACCACGAAATTGGTCATGCACTTGTTGCAGCAATCAATAAACATTCAGCACCAGTTCACAAGATAACAATAATCCCAAGAACTTCAGGTGCACTTGGATATACAATGCAGGTTGAAGAAGGCGAAAAAGTGCTAATGTCTAAGGAAGAAGCAATAGATAAGATAACAACATTCACAGGTGGTCGTGCAGCTGAAGAAATAATCTTCAATATGTGCACATCAGGGGCATCAAATGATATAGAACAGGCTACTAGAATAGCTAGAGCGATGATAACTAGATTTGGTATGAATGAAGAATTTGGAATGGTTGCGCTTGAAACTCTAAACAACCGGTACTTAGGTGGAGATACGTCACTAGCTTGCTCAGCAGAAACAGCAGCTAAAATAGACAAAGAGGTAATAGCTTTAGTTGGAGCTTGCCATAAAAAAGCAACTCAGATACTTGAAGACAACATAGACAAACTTCACGAATTAGCAGATTACCTTCTTGAAAAAGAAACAATAACTGGAGACGAATTCATGCGGATACTAAACAATGAAGATCCAGAAAAAGCAAAAGCTCCAGTAGAAACAGAAGAAAAAAAAGAAGAAGTAGAAGTATCTGTAAATGAAATGGAAGTGTCTACAAACAAAGAAGAAAATTTAAATAAAGAAGAAAACTAAAATCCAAAATAAAAACATATAAAAAGGATACTGATAGACGTTATTTTTACGTTTGTACAGTATCCTTTTTAATTTCAAAAATATATAATATTGACAATTTATGAACCTTCAGAGGTTAATTGGGGGGAGGACATAGAATTGAATGCTTCAAGTAAATAAAGCTGATGGAAAGATGTATAACTGCTCAAAAGCGACAATACTGCAAGCGCCCCACAACCGCTAAATGTGTTACTCTAACGGGGTGGGGCGCTGAAGCCTGGAGCAAAGAGCAGTTATACTCTTTCCCTACTATTACATTTCTTCAGGATATTTCATACCCCATTCGTTTCTTATTTCAGTCATCATATCCATAACATCTTTAGTATAATTTAGATGCATAACTTCAGGATTTCCGTTTAATGCCTTTTCCATATCTTCAACCTCATATAACAATGCGTTTGAAGTATTTCCAGATTTTATAACTTCCTTGCTGCCATCCTCAGTATAGGTGATAACAGCTTCCTCACCTCTAGGATATTCAAAAATCTCAACATATCCCTTATCAAACGCTATAGTTCCACGTTTAGGCTGTTTTGCGTGAAGAGACAGTATAACTGTAGCCATTTCTTCTTCCTTATTTTTTAGAAGAATACTAGCCTGTTCATCGACACCAGTTGGAGCATATTTAACCTGAGATAAAATTTCTGTAGGTCTTGAGCTCATAAACCATCTAACAAATGAAAGTGCATATACACCGATGTCTAGCATAGCACCACCTGCTAAATTTTTATTGAAAAATCTATTAGTCATATCGTATTCTTTGTAGCTTCCAAAATTCATCTGGATTAGTTTTAAATCTCCAAGCTTTCCAGATTCTATTATCTTATTAAGCTCTTTGTAAATTGGCATATGGAAAATTGTCATAGCTTCAGCTAAAATGACATGATTTTCCTCTGCAAGAGAAATAGCTTCATCTAATTCATCGCTGTTTAATGTAATTGATTTCTCACAAAGAACGTGTTTACCAGCTTTTAAAGCCTTTCTTAAATATTCTATATGAGTATTGTGAGGAGTAGAGATGTAGATAATATCCACGTTTTCATCCTCAAAAACATCATCAATCTTATCGTATACTTTTTCAATTCCGTATTTTGCAGCGAATTCTAAAGCTTTTTCGTGAGTACGATTTGCGACAGAGTAGAGATTATCTCCTCTTGAAATCATCGCCTCTGCAAGCTGATTGGCAATAACGCCACATCCTAAAGTTGCCCAATTATATCTTTTCATAGAAAAACTCCTTTTTAATGGTATTAATATTTATCTCATTCTACTTTTATCATAATTTAAAAGTAATATGAGAAACGAAGGAACCATTACAACTACAAGCATTAAAATAACCAAAGTTTTTATCAAAGTTAGTAATACTTTTTTCATAAAATCCCCTCCTAATATTTAAACAATAATATAATAAGCCAATTTAAAACAACTAAATAATAAAATCCTACTATGCAAGGAAGTACTTATTCATAAGCACTCTACCTATAACATCTGTAATCCAGCTGTATTTGCAGATAACATCATCGTATTCAACAAAAGCTCCTTTTGGAAGAGGAACGTTGCTTTCTGTCATAGTTTCAATCAGTGTTATTAGTTTTAATAGCTTTTTCTGATCTGATTCAGAAATTCTTTCATCAGCGAAAATCATCTTCTTTATATCTAAATAATCTGTATTTTTATTTATATAATAAGAAGATGCAGCATCTGCATTAGTAGAATTTACAGTATTTACAGTATTTTCTGGTCTTTTGTATTCTGCAGGTTTTCTATACTCGTACTGTCTTTTATATTCAATTTCTTTTTTCTTATCTTCCTCAGTTTCAAAAGCATTGTACTGTTTTATATGCTCTATAGGTGTTGTGTATTTATATTTTTTCTGTTCTACTTCTGTTTCGAAGTTTCCTCTTTTAAATGAAAACTCTGGCATAGTACCTAAATCATCTGCTGGCTGGTCGTATTCAATACCTTTTTGATACACTTCCATAATCATAACAGTTCCAGTTATAAATTCCTTTGCACATAAATATCCTTTTTCTCCTAGAGAAAGCACAGTTTCCCTTATTTCATCTATATTCATATTTTTTATCTTTTCATCTATAAAATTATCTCTCATTAAAACCTTTCTGTCCTCGATAGCGAACGGTTTTACAAAAGAAAGAATATTTTTTTCACTCTGGGTAAGCATTTTTTATCAACTCCTTAAGAAAATTTCAATTTTATTTCTTATTATACTACACTTTTGTGAAAATAATTGAAAAAAACTTGTTAAACTGTCATATGTAATAGATGAAAAGAAGAAAGAATTTCAGTAATAGGCTTCAATATGGTATACTTGATATAATAAATAAAAAATTTTAAAATTAAAAACAAGTAGGTGAGAGAGATGAAGATATTGGAATTGAAGGAAAATAAAGTTTTAGATGGATTTGAAGAAGGATATGATTCGCAGCGAGATTATGTAATACTGTCAAAAGTTGATGAGTTTTGTAAGATAAAGGAAACTTTAGGGATAAATGAAGATTTCTTTTTCGACTGTATGAGTTTTGACAATTCTATCAGGATAAATCCAAATAAAAGTTTTGACTCTATAGCTTTAAGATCTCTCGAATACATAGATGAAGAGATAAGAGAATTTGAGGCTCATATATACACAGCCGATAATTTTATACTCACTG
>UQCY01000143.1 GCA_900539645.1 uncultured Clostridium sp.
AAAATATTTGGTGAAAGAATGAGAGGTGCTTTATATGAAAATTGGTTTTGATCATGAAAAATATTTAAAAGAACAGTCTAAATATATCTTAGAAAGGGTAAATAATTTTGACAAATTATATCTTGAATTTGGTGGAAAATTAATAGCAGATTTACATGCAAAGAGAGTTCTTCCAGGATTTGATGAAAATGCTAAGATAAAAGTTTTAAGCTATATGAAAGACTCAGTAGAGGTTGTAATATGTGTATATGCTGGAGATATAGAAAGAAATAAAGTAAGAGGTGACTTTGGTACTACTTACGATATGGAAGTTCTTAGATTAATAGATGATTTAAGATCTTATGACCTAGATGTAAATAGTGTTGTAATAACTAGATACGAAGGGCAGCCAGCTACTACAGTATTTATAAACAAATTAGAAAAAAGAGGAATAAAAGTATATAAACATGCACCTACAAAGGGATATCCTTCTGATGTAGATACTATAGTAAGTGAAGAAGGATTTGGAGCTAATCCATACATAGAAACTACAAAACCTATAGTAGTTATGACTGCTCCAGGACCAAATAGTGGTAAATTAGGAACTTGTTTAAGTCAGTTATATCATGAAAATAAAAGAGGAAATGAAGTTGGATATTCAAAATTTGAAACATTCCCAGTTTGGAATGTACCACTAAAACATCCTTTAAACATAGCTTACGAAGCAGCTACTGTAGATTTAAAAGACGTTAATATGATAGACTCATTCCACCTTGAAAAATACGGTGAAATGGCAGTAAACTACAACAGAGATTTAGAATTATTCCCAGTTCTTAAAAAGATAATAGAAAAAATAACTGGAAAAGAATCTATGTTCCAGTCTCCAACTGATATGGGCGTAAATAGAGTTGGATTTGGAATAGTTGACGACGATGTAGTTAAAGAAGCTTCTATACAGGAAATAATAAGAAGATACTTCAACACAGTTTGCGACTATAAAAAAGGACAGGTTGATAAATCTGCTTTACAGAGAATGAAATTTATAATGGAAGAATTAGATTTAAAACCAGAAGATAGAAAAGTTGTTAATCCAGCGAGAGAATACAGCAGCGTATTAAAAGAAAAATGCGAAGATAAAAACGATATGTGTCCGGTAATGGCTATAGAGTTAGAAGATGGAACAATACTTACAGGACGTGGATCAGATTTAATGAATGCATCTGCTGCATTAATATTAAATGCTATAAAACATTTAGGAAATATACCTGATGAAATGCATTTAATATCAAGAACAATACTTGATCCAATAGTGGAATTAAAATCTCAGATATTAGCAAGCAAAAACAACTCTTTAAGTTGTCAGGAAGTATTAGAAGCATTAAGTATATGCGCTGTAACAAATCCTAGTGCAGCTTATGCTCTTGGAAAAATATCTGAATTAAAAGGATGTCAGGCTCACTCAACAGTAATGATGACTAAAGATGATGAACAGACACTTAAAAAGATAGGAATAGATGTAACTTGCGATCCAGAATTCGCATCACAGAATCTATACTATATATAATTTAAAACTTAAATAGAAATATTAAACTGTTACGAATGTTTGTAGCAGTTTTTTTATGCAAAAATTTATTCAAAAATAATAGAACGTTTGTTTTGTATTTGCTTGTATCATAGTTTTAAATTTAGTATTATATTTTAATAGAAGATTAATTTTAAAAGGTGATAAGAGATGAAAAAAAGAAAAATTATTCACATAGATATGGATGCATTTTACGCTTCTATAGAGCAAAGAGATAATCCATCTCTTAAAGGAAAGCCACTTGTTGTTGGAGGTTCTCCTCATGGAAGAGGAGTGGTTTCAACTTGTTCTTATGAAGCGAGAAAATATGGAATTCATTCTGCTATGCCATGTAAAGAAGCGTATATCAGGTGTCCTTATGCAGTGTTTGTAAGACCGAGATTTTATGTATATAAAGAAGTATCTAATCAGATAAGAAATATATTTCATAGATACACTGATTTAGTCGAGCCATTGTCTTTAGATGAGGCGTTTTTAGATGTAACTGAAAACAAGAAAAAAATAAAAAGTGCTACAATAATAGCGAAACTAATAAAAGAAGATATCAAAAGAGAAACTGGGCTTACTGCATCTGCTGGTGTATCATATAATAAATTTGTTGCAAAACTAGCTTCAGATTATCAAAAACCAAATGGATTAACTGTGATAACAGAGGATAATGTACAAGAATTTTTAGATGCACTTCCAGTAAAAAAATTCTTTGGAGTTGGAAAGGTGACGGAAAGAGTTCTAAAAAATAATGGTATAAACACAGGATATGATTTAAGAAATACTAGTTTGGAAAAATTAGAAAAAATATTTAAAAATAGAGGATTAGAGTTATATAATTTTGCAAGGGGAATAGACAATAGACCAGTAAATCCAACTAGAATAAGAAAGTCTATAGGAGCTGAGACTACCCTTATCGAAAATAAAAACATAGACGATGCAGAAACTGTTATGATTTTAGATGAGCTTTGTGAAGAGGTTGCAGAAAGAATGGCAAAAGAGGATAAGGTAGCAAAAACAATAACTCTAAAGATAAAATTTGAAGATTTTAAAACTATAACAAGAAGCCTGAGCGTAAGTGATTATATAAGAAATTACGACGATATTAGATTTTATGCTGCCGAGTTATTGACGCATGTAGAGGATAGTACAAAAACAATAAGGTTATTTGGAGTAACCGTATCTAACTTAGAAAAAGAAGAGGAGATTTTTGAAGAGATAACATTATTTGATTATATAGATTAAATCTATTAGATACTTTTATAATAATCTGTAATATGTTATCATAAAAGTTAGATTGTTTTAAAGTCTAATAAATTATTTTAGACAAATTAAATGTAAAAAATACAATATATAAAAATAAAAAATATAAGGTTATTTAAAAAAGGAGAAAGGTGAAAATGGCAACTGAAAACAATCAGAATGAATTAGAAACCGGCAGTGTCGGTAAATTGTTATTTAAATTAGCAGTACCTGCCATAGTTGCACAGCTTGTAAACGTATTATACAACATAGTTGATAGAATGTTTATAGGAAGAATGGCAAATGGTGGAGTTGCAATGGCTGGTGTAGGTCTTTCATTCCCAATTATAACATTAATAAGTGCATTTGCAGCTCTTATAGGTATGGGTGGTGGACCACTTGCAGCTATAAAAATGGGAGAAAAGGACAACGATGGAGCTGAAAAAATAATGGGTAACGCTGTTGCTGCATTAGTTTTATTAGCGATTGTAATTACTTGCATATTCCAGGTTTATAAAGAGCCTATATTATGGATGTTTGGAGCAAGTAATAATACAATATCTTATGCAGTTGACTACATACAAATATATTTATCAGGAACTATATTTGTTATGATTGCACTTGGACTAAATCCATTTATAACAACTCAGGGATTCGCAAAAACAGGTATGATAACTGTTGCAATAGGAGCTGTTCTTAATATAGTACTAGATCCTATATTAATATTTGGACTTGGTATGGGAGTAAAAGGTGCAGCACTAGCTACTATAATATCTCAGGGTATATCAGCAATATGGGTTTTAGTATTCCTTGGTGGTAAAAAAACTATCCTTAGAATAAGAATGAAAAACGTTAGAATAAATCCTAAGATAGTAGGTGGAATGATGGCATTAGGTGTATCTCCATTTATAATGCAGTCTACAGAAAGTCTAGTTTTAATTTCTTTAAATACAAAACTACAGATGTACGGTGGAGATATAGCAGTGGCGGCTATGACTGTTATGAGTAGTATAATGCAGATGATAACACTTCCAATACTGGGAATAACTCAGGGAGCACAACCTATAACTTCGTACAACTACGGAGCTAAAAATTTTGATAGAGTTAGAAAATCATTTAAATTATGTTTAATAAGCTGTTTAGCATTTACATTAGTTGCAACATCAGCTTGTTTAATGTTCCCGGCGTTCTTTGTGAAAATATTCAACTCAGATCCGCAGCTTATAGAATTTACAAGTTGGGCTATGAGAATATACTTTGTAGGTATGTTAGTGTTTGGTATTCAGATTGCTTGTCAGCAGACTTTCTTAGCTCTTGGAAAAGCAAAAATATCTTTAATACTTGCAATGCTTAGAAAGATAATACTTTTAATACCATTAATATTCATACTACCTACATTTATGAATGATAAATTATTTGCGGTATTATTAGCAGAGCCGATAGCGGATATATTAGCAGTAATATCAACTGCGATATGCTTCTATAACTTCTATAAAAAGAATTTAAGTGAAGGTAAAACTAAATAAATATTATATATTTTTACAATGTAAAATGTATTGATAAAAAATACAGATTAAAATGTAATAATATAACAAAAAATCAACAGAATGTAATAAAAAAATGGTATAATATTAAATATGAAAATTTTACTTGAAAGGAAGTTTCAAAATGGAAGAATTAACTATGCAAGAAATGCTTGATCTTCAGGATCAGGAAATGGAAAAAATAAATATAGGTGCGACTATAACAGGAAAAGTAACATCAATAGATAATGAAGAAATAAAATTAGAATTAGAAGACTGTGCTGGATTTGAAGGATTAATACCAGTATCAGAATTAAACTTAGAAAAAGGAAAATACGCTGATGAAGTTTATAAAATCGGTGATGAAATAACTGGTGTTATAACTAATGTTAGACAGAAAGATACAACTATTACAATATCTAAATTAGCAGCTGATAAAAAAGTAGACTATGCTGAATTAAAAGAAGCTTTAGAAAACCACACAATATTAACAGTAGAAGGAACAAAAGCAATAGA
>UQCY01000144.1 GCA_900539645.1 uncultured Clostridium sp.
TACATTTGGTTTTCTCTTTTAGTATCATATGTATAATCATCATCTTTACAAATTCGCTTATATCCCTTCACACCTATTACAGAGTCAAATGAAGCTGGATAACTTTTTATATTTTTTGCTTTCTTATGTTTAGAAGCTACAAGTATCTTTCCTTCACTTCTAAGAATATTGCATACTGTTCTCAAATCTTCAAGTCTATTTTCTTTTATCATAGATGCTGATATATTTATTATATCTATATTTTTACCAATCAGATTTGCTAATGCTACTATAAGCTTTGATACTTCAGTCACTCCTTCATCATTAAATATCTTAATAGGATATATTATCGCTTCTGGGCATCTTTCTAGTATAGTCTTTGCACATAATGTTCCATGTCCTATTACATCTTCTATATTATTTATACCTTCAACTTGCAATTCTTTATCATATACATATCTATCTTTGATATCTTTATCTTCCGTATCTATTCCTGTATCTAATACAGCAATTTTTATATTTTTCATAGAACTACCTCTTTATTCATTTCTATACAATTTATAGTATATTCCCTTTTTAGATATAAGTTCTTCGTGATTTCCTGATTCTGCTATTTTCCCATTTGACATTACAAATATTTTGTCTACATCTTTTATAGTAGATAATCTGTGTGCTATCACTATTACTATTCTATCTTCTAAGTTCTTCTTTATACTATCCATTATTATATCTTGAGATACATTATCCAATGCTGATGTAGCTTCATCAAATATAATAATTGGACTATCACATAACATAGCTCTGGCTATAGAAATTCTTTGCTTTTGTCCTCCAGATATTTTTATTCCTTTTTCCCCTATCTCTGTATCTAAACCAGCTTCAAGAGAAGAAATAAAATCATCCAAACCAGCTAAGCTACATACTCTCAATATATCATCATCTGGTATTTTTTTGCCTAATGATATATTATTTCTTATTGTACTATCAAATATAACTATCTCTTGACTAACTACAGAAATACATTTTCTCAAAGACATAAGTTTTATATTTCTTATATCTCTTCCATCAATTTTAATCCTTCCATCATCAACATCCCATAGTCTATACATAAGCTTTGAAAGAGTTGACTTTCCACATCCACTCTCTCCAACAATAGCTGAAATATCTCCTCTTTCAAATTTCATAGATACATTATTTAAGATATATTTCTTTTCAGATTCATCATTTTCATATCCAAACTTTACATTTTCAACAGATATTTCTTTAATATTATCTGCTCTTAGTCCTTCTAGCATATTTTGATCTTCATCTATAACAGGTTCTTCATCTAATATAGAATATACTCTTTCTATAGAAGCTTTAGCTTGTTGTATTCTATTATTTGCATTTACAATACTTATACATGGACCTATTAACATTCCTGCATAGTTTTGAAATGCTATTAATGAACCTAATGTAAAATCTCCATTTATTATCATATATCCACCATATCCATATATAGCCATACTCATCATAAGATTAAATATATTTGCAACACACATATTTCCACTCATAAGAACATCTATTTTTATATCTTTGTTTATAAGTCCTCTCTGACCTTTTATAAATTGTGATATAAAAAACCTCTTTGATTTAGATATTATAACATTCATTATATTATAAACATATTCTTGAACTACATTGCTTGTATCACCATATTCATCTCTAAACATACTCACATTAGAATGTATATTTTTTGTAAAGTATCTCTGCGTTGTAATAAGTAATATTTGTATAAACACAACAACTACAAAAAGAACAGACTGTAGTCTGAACATTAAGTAGAGAGAAATAATCGCTGTTATTGAATTTTTAATAATAGAAAATACAAGTTCCGCATCTATATTTTCTATTATATCTATATCAGATTGTACTATAGACATAAGATTTCCAGTTTTATTCTCTGTATAGAATTTTCCAGATAACTTCGATAAATGATCTAATACCTTCAATCTAAACTTTACAGCCACCCTATTTCTCATAGTTGCATATATATAGCCTAGTGCCAAATTTAAAACTCTAGCTAAAACTGACATTACAGAATAAGCTGCAATTATTTTTAATAGTAATTCAAGATTTTTTCCTGTTATACCTTTATCTACCATATTTTTTGTCATCATAGGCAGAACAAGGTCTATTGATGTTATAAATATCACCATTATCATTGCAGTAAAAATACTCATCTTATTATGATTTACTACAAATTTTATAAACCTTTTTACAGGACTTTTTCTTTTGGATATATCTGACTTTTCCATTTATAAATCCCTACCTCTTTCACCAAGTTCCAAAAGTTTTTTAGTTGTTTTAAAGTTCATATGTTCATCAACACAAGCCATATATGGCACTTCTGAATAACTACCTGTACTAAGTTTATTAACTATTCTACATCTTACAGCAGTACAGTATTCTTTTCTTGTACAACCTGAACATTCTTCAAAATCTCTAAAATTCTCATTAACAACTTCTTTTAATTTATCTTTGTCTAAAGGGTTTTCATTATATATATTTCCTATTTCATAGTCTTTTTTACCTATTGCAAATGTACACGGATAAATTGTTCCATCTGTATCTATGCAAAATGTGCATATACCACCAAAACAATCCCCTCGCTTAACATTTAAAAGTCTTAAATCTGTCATACCTAAATTTACTTCTGGATTTTTTAAATGAAAGTCTATAAGCTTCATTCTCTGTTCTTTATATACTTCAACTTTTTCCTCGCTCCACTCAGACATAATATCTACAGCAGTTGCAAGATATCTAAAGCCAAGTTTTGACACACTTTCAATACTTTCATACATTTTATCTACATTATATTGGTTAAATGTCATCCTACATCTAATAGGTATATTTTCATCTTGTAGTTTTTTTATATTTTTCATAACTATATCATATGATCCACTTCCGTCTGGAAATATTCTATTTGCATTATGTGATTCTTTAGTACCATCTAAACTTATAGATACCTCTGTTAAATCATTTTTTATGAACTCTAATATTTCATCGTTCATTATTGTTCCATTTGTAGTCATATCATATATTATTTTTCTATCTACTATTTCATCATCCAATTTATTTTTAATATATTTTACTATATCAAAATTTAGAAGAGGTTCTCCACCATGAAGTGTTATCCATAATGGTCTTTTATCATCCTTTTCTTCTTTTAGTTTTTCTTTTATAAACTCTATACATTTATCTGCTGTTTCTTTGTTCATATATTTTTTAGGTTTACAACCACCTTCATAACAGTAGCTACATCTAAGATTACAGTCATCAGTCATTACTATTGTAAATTTCATATTTTTATTCCCCCCATACTATTCTATTTAATTGTGGTTTCATTATAGAACACCATTTTTCATAGTCAGGACAATCTTCATTATCTAACAACTTATCTACTAGTGCAGGACAGAAAAAGCAAAACACATTTACATCACAATCCTTACATTTTTCAAAATTATACGGCATTATATTTTGTAGTCTAGCTGCTAGTTTACTATCAGATAAATCATAATCGAAATCAAGCACACTCATTCTAGTATCTTTATCTAATGCACTTCCATAAGAATACTCTGGTTTTATCAAAGATTGACATGGATACATATTTCCATCATAATCGATAAACATTTTTGACTTATACATATCACAAGAACATGATTTTAGATTATCTTTATCTTTTTCAAAACTTAATTTATCTAATTCTGTAAGTCCAAATGGAAGTATAGTTTCTTCTGATATAAAGTATGACGCATTTTCTACTCCTCTACCTTCTGGCTCAAAGCATCTAACCATTCCTTTTGTTCCTATTCTTTCATTTAAAGCATAAAATTTTTCTTCAAGGTGTTTATTCTTATCTCCAACAACCATAGACGTTCTTATATTTCTAAATCCTCTAGTATGAAGTAATACTATAGATCTCATTATTTTATTGAATACTCCTCTTCCCCTAACTAATCCACAAGTTTCTTCATCTACTCCATCTATACTTATTTCTACTCTATTAAAATGATTTACTATAAAGTCTACATTAGATTCATCTATAAGAGTTGCATTTGTAGAAAGAACTAGTTCTGTTTTACAGTCTTTTTCTTTAAAGTAATGAACACACTCTTCAAAATCGCTTCTTATCATAGGCTCTCCACCTGTTATTATAAACTCGTACGGTTCTAGTTCAGCTACAAAATCCATTATTGATTTTACATCTTCTGTAGTTAGTATATCTTTTTCTGTAGAGTTGCAATTTGTACAACAATGTCTACAAGCTAAATTACACTTATGAGTTGCTGCCAAATATATAGCTTTAAATCTATTATTCATATTTTTATAAAAATCTTCACTCATTGATGATTCAAGTATACCTGCTTTTCCCATGTTTATCATAAGGTCTTTCATATATTCCTTGTCTGAACCTTCAAACATATCGACAAATTCTTCTACTGTAAGTCCCATTTCTTCTGCCTTTTTTATATATGAGTATACTTCTTTACTTTGAATTATATGTCTTTTAAATCTTGTGTTGTACATAAGCACTCTGTTATTTCTTTCTCTTATTATCAGTTCTTTGTCTTTAAATTTAATTATTTCTTCTCTAAACTTCAAAGTAATCACCTTCTTTATGATTTTTATTTAATATATGAGGATAGCAAAAACTATCCCATATATTAATTATTTTTATTTTTTACTATCTAGTCTATATCTCTCATACCATCTGATATTTCTTTATTCTTAAAATCTCTGTTTGCTAATTTTACTGCTATTATACAAGTCGCTAGTGTAACAACTG
>UQCY01000145.1 GCA_900539645.1 uncultured Clostridium sp.
TCATAAGTTACATTACCAACTGCAAATCCTTTTGCCTGAATCATACTCTGAGCCTGACTTAAAGTCATACCAATTACATTAGGTTCTTCTTTATTGTTATTACCTTTACTTACAACAACTGTAATTGTATCGCCTTCTTTTAATTCAGTACCAGCATCTGGATCCTGAGAAATTATTTCATTTTCAGCTGCCGAATAGCTGTATTCATAGCTAGCTATTTCTAATTTTAATCCCATTTCTTCAAGTGTAGCTTCAGCCTGAGTTACCTGCATACCTTCTACATTAGGAGCCATTAATTCATTATCACCTCCACCAAATATACTTGAACCAAATAGTTTGAAGAATAATCCTACCTGTGCTAGAAGTATTAATGATAGTATAACCGCAACTATTTTTAATCTCTTCTTAGTCTTAGGAGTTTCTTCTTTTATTACTTTTTTCTTTCTTTTTCTCTTTGGAATGTAATCTTCTTCTTCCTCTTCATCGTCATATAAATCGTCATCGTACTCGTCATCATCATCGTAATAACCAGCATCATCGCCGTCTATATCTGCTATAGCAGCTGGAGCTATTCTAGGTTTTCCAACTGTATTTAGATTTCTTTCATCTATATGTTTTGTTGCAAAATCATCGTATTCTTTTATAAAATCTAAGTCTATATTTTTTTCGATGTATTCTATATCTTCTATAAGTTCCTCAGCAGTCTGATATCTATCAGCGCTATTTTTTTCTGTAAGTTTTTTGATTATAGTTCTTACACTCTGAGGTATTCTTATTTTTTCTTCTTCTGTAAACTCTATATCATCATTTATGTGCTGAAGAGCTATAGACACAGGCGTATCCCCTCTGAAAGGTAGTTTTCCTGTAAGCATTTCATAAAGCACTATACCTAATGAATATAAATCGGCATTATTTGTAACAAATTTACCTTTTGCCTGTTCTGGAGAGAAGTAATGTACAGAACCTATTACCCCACCTATATTAGTCATTGTAGAATTTGAAACAGCCTTAGCTATACCAAAGTCTGCAACCTTAGCTATACTTCTACCTTCGTTTGATATAAGTATATTGTGAGGTTTTATATCTCTATGTATTATTCCTCTTTTGTGAGCACATCCAAGAGCCATAGCTATCTGTTTAGTTATGTCTAAAGCTGTGTACTCATCAAGAGTACCTTCTTCCTGTATTATTTCTTTTAAGTTTTTACCGTTTACATATTCCATTACTATGTAATGAACTTTACCGTCTTCTCCAACGTCGTAAACATTAACTATATTTGGATGCGAAAGACTTGCAACCGCTTCAGCCTCTCTTTTAAATTTCTTTAAGAATTCCTGATCATCTACAAACTCAGGTCTTAAAACTTTAACAGCAACTACTCTATTCAGCAATTTATCCTTTGCTTCATAAACATAGGCCATTCCACCTTCGCCAATCTTCTTTTCTATTTTATATCTATTTCCTAAAACTGTATCTCCCACGTTATATCACCGTCCCAACTAAACTCTAACTAGTATTACGGAAACATTATCGTTTCCAGCATTATTGGCTGTATCAATTAATTCATCGCTCATATCTTCAAAATCTTCATTTTCTTTAATTATCTCTTCTATTTTAGAATCGATAATGCAACCTGTAAGACCATCTGTTGCTAAAAGTATTATATCACTTTTTTCGATATTTTGTTTAAATATATCAACTATGACAAAAGGATCTGGACCAATTGCTCTAGTTATAATACTTCTATTTGGATGAGTTAAAGCTTCTTCTTCTGTAATTTCATTGCTTTCAACCAATCCCTCAACATATGAATGATCTCTTGTTATTCTTTTTAATCCATTTTCTTCACTGTAGACGTATCCTCTACTATCGCCGACATTAGCTACATACAAATAATTTTTGTACAATATAGCAGTTGTCAATGTAGTTCCCATTCCTGAAAAGCTTTCATCTTCTTCGGCTTTTTCAAAAATTAGGCTATTCACATTATTATACGCTTGTTTTAGTATATCGTCTATATATTCTATCTTAATTTTGCTAGTTTGAAGTAAGTTTTCTTTTAGAAATAATATAATATTCTCGGCTGCCATCTTGCTGGCTACCTCTCCTTTTTTATAGCCTCCCATACCATCAGCTATTGCAAACAAGCCAATTTCTTCATTCTCTACTTCAACAATCTCACATTTACAATAATCCTCATTATTTTTTCTAACCAGTCCCACATCAGAGGCAAAATAAAATTCCATAAAATCCCTCCTTTTCAGATTACTTGTGTTTTCTTCTTAACTGTCCACAAGCTCCACTTATATCAGAACCCATAGAAATTCTGACAGTCGCTGGAATATTTCTTTCTTCAAGATAATCTCTGAATTTATATATAAATGCCTTATCAGGTTTTTTGAAATCTCTCTCATCAACTTCATTTATAGGTATTAAATTTACGTGGCAAAGCATTCCTTTTAATAGAGCTGCTAAAGCCTCAGCTTCCTTCTTACCATCGTTTACACCTTTTATTAATGAATATTCAAATGTAACCCTTCTATTAGTCTTTTTAATATAGTATCTACAAGCATCTAATATTTCATTGATGCTGTATTTATTAGCAACAGGCATTATTTCTTTTCTCTTATCGTCATATGGAGAATGAAGGGATATCGCTAAGTTTATAGGAATTTCTAAATCTGCTAGTTCGTAAATTTTAGGAACTATACCGCATGTAGACAATGTTATATGTCTGTATCCTATATTTAATCCATTTTCATCGTTTACGATTTTTAAGAACTGTTTTGTGTTATCGTAGTTGTCTAATGGCTCCC
Organism: uncultured Clostridium sp.; assembly: GCA_900539645.1. GTDB lineage: Bacteria > Bacillota > Clostridia > Peptostreptococcales > Peptostreptococcaceae > Peptacetobacter. The sequence continues at coordinate 2,817 of UQCY01000145.1, forward strand.
CACTTCCCATAAGAACTAGGTTAGATACTCTCTTTCCAGTGTCTTCCTGTATTTTCATTATCTGGTCTAATATTTCCCATGGTTCAAGGTTTCTCACTAGTCCATCCATAGTAGATGCACAGAATCTACATCCCATTCTACAACCTACCTGGTTAGAAACGCAAACAGTAACTCTGCTGTCGTAATCCATCATAACTGTTTCTATTATATTTCCATCATTTAGTAAAAATAGATACTTTTTAGTCTTTTCATCTTTAGACTCTAATTTTAATTCTATATCTATATTACCTATGTAAGAAACTTCTTCCAATTTTTCTCTAAGAGATTTTGGAATGTTTTTCATATCGTCGAAAGTCTTAGCACCTTTGTAAATCCAAGAATAAACCTGAGTTCCTCTAAATGCTTTTTCTCCGATTTCTTTCATAAATTCTTTCATCTCAGCTTCTGTAAAATTTTTCAAAGCCTTTTTATTTTCCATAATATTACCTCGTTTATTTAACTCTTTTCATTTTCGCTATAAAGAATCCATCCATTCCATGAACATTTGGATATATTTTTATGTATCCTTTTTCCTGCTCATCTGGATCCACATTTATTCCTTCTATTGGAACTAATTCGTAGTTTGGATTTTCTTTTAAGAATTTCTCAACAACTTCTATATTTTCGCAGTCCTGAACTGTACAAGTTGAATATACTAAAGTTCCATTTATTTTAACATATTTAGATGCATTTTCAAGTATTTTACTTTGAATTTTTGGTAAATCTACCAATTCTTCTTTAGCTTTATATTTTATTTCTGGTTTTCTTCTTATTATTCCAAGTCCAGAGCAAGGAACATCTGTAAGAACACAGTCAAATTTTTCTATACTATTTTCGTCTAAATTAGCTGCATCAAATTCTTCAGCTTCTATATTTTTTATACCTAGTCTTTTCGCAGCAGCTTTTATTACCTTAATCTTATGCTCGAAAACATCTCTAGATACTATTTTTCCTGTGTTTTTCATAAGCTCAGCCATGTGAGTACTCTTTCCACCTGGAGCACTACATACATCTAATACCATATCCCCTTCTTTAGGAGCTACGACCTTAGCCACAAGCATAGAGCTTATATCCTGAACAGTAAATAGACCTTCTTTATATAATCTAGAATTTTCTATTCCCTTGAAGTTTTCAACCATTATTGCTTCTTCTGGAAGTAATGCCTTATGAGCCTTTATACCTTCTTTTTCAAATTCTTTTAGAAGAGAATCTCTGTCTGTTTTTAAAGTATTTGTTCTAACATATAAATCTGGTCTTTCATTTAAAGCTTCAAGAAGCTCCTCTGCAAACTCTATACCAAAGCTTTTAACCCAATCCTCTACTATCCACTGCTGATATGAATACTTAACAGCTAATCTTCTGATTGGATCCTCTATGTCTATGTATTTTATAGTTCTCTTCTGTCTTATCTCATTTCTTAAAATAGCATTTACAAATCCCTTAGACTTTCCATCGTATTTGCTAGCCAGCTTAACTGTTTCATTGACAGCTGCATAATCTTCTATACTGTCTAAGAAAAGAATCTGGTATGTCCCCATTCTAAGAATTATCTTAACAAAACTAGACATCTTCTTAACTTTTATCTTTGATAATTTATTTATTATAAAATCTAAGTATTTTCTATTCTCTATAACCCCATAAACAAGCTCTGTCGCAAGTCCTTTATCTTTGTCGTTTATCTTTTCGTTCTTAAATATTTTATTGATTGCCATATTAGAGTAGTTTTTATCTATCTCAATATCGCAAAGAATCTTAAATGCCGCCTCTCTTGCGTTCATATTATAACCTCTCTATCTCAATGCAATAAACTTGCATAGTAATCTAATATTAATTATACACTATATAGTGTAAATCTGTCACAATTTCTTTTCATCAACAAATTTTGCACCTAGCACAATCACTCTCTAGACAGGCTTCGAC
>UQCY01000146.1 GCA_900539645.1 uncultured Clostridium sp.
GCATAGAGTTCTATTTGTAATTAAATACAAATTTATCACTACCTTTATTTCTGGCTTCTAGCTGTATAATCAAATCTTTCCCAGTCTTTGAATACATGCTGATAGCCAATTTCTTTTAACATTGCTGTAACTTCAGGCACTTCGCAGTCGTGATTTGGTTCAAACTGCGCTGTATCGTGTTCATTCTGAGAATGTCCACCTACATCAGTAGACACACCTGCACTTAGTTTAGTTACACCAAATGGTATTATATGTTTTCTTGTTTCTAAGTTTTCTCTAGTAGATACGTTTAATCCTGCATGAGGGTCAAATAATCTCATAACTAACATCGCCTGAACCATATTAGTATCAGTTACTTCCATTATTCCTTCAAAGCATCCTTTGAAAGGTCTTATTCTAGGTGCAGAATAAGATAATTCAATATATGGATAATGATCTTTTAAATATTCTCCATGAAGTATAGTAAAGAATGCATCTGTTCTCCATTTATAAAGTCCTAAAAGTGCTCCTAAAGTAAGGGTTCTCATACCTGCTTTTGCCCCTCTTTCAGGTGCATCTAATCTCCATTTGTAGTTGGCTTTTGGTCCTTTTATATGTACTTTTTTGTACATTTCTTCATTATATGTTTCCTGATATACAGTAAGACCTTCTGCTCCATTTTCTACTAAATGTTTGTATCCTTCAACACTCATTGGATAAACTTCTATTCCTATTGAAGGGAAGTATTTAGTAGCTAGATTTACAGCTTCTCCTATATATTCAATGCTAGACATTTTTTCACTTTCTCCAGTAAGTATTAATATATGTTTAAATCCCTGTTCAGCTATTGCCTGACATTCTTTATCTATTTCTTCCATGTTTAATTTTTTTCTCTTGATTCCACTGTGGCAATTGTATCCGCAGTATACACAGTGGTTTTCACAGTAGTTTGCTATATACATAGGAGTATATAAAGTTAATGCTCTACCAAAATTCTGTATACTTATTCTATGTGCTTTCTGAGCCATAGCTTCTAAGTGTTTTTCTGCTGTTGGAGATAATAAGTTTAGAACATCTTTATGGTCTAATTTATCCTTTTCTAAACTTCTTAAAACATCATAGTCTGTTACATTTTCCCAATATTTATCAAAATCAAAGTCCTTATACTGTTCTATTACTTCATAGAAACTCATTTCTTATCGCCTGCTTTCTTATTCTTAATTTCCCTATTTATTTAAGTTTCCTAAAAATCCTGTTAATGGTGATGATGCATTAGCATATTCTGAAACTGCACCTGTTTTAGCTAAGTATGCAGCTCTTCCTCCCTCAACTGCTAATTTAAATGCTTTTGCCATTTCAACTGGATCTCCTGCAGATGCTATAGCAGTATTTACTAAAACTGCATCAGCTCCCATTTCCATAGCTTCCATAGCCTGAGATGGTTTACCTATACCAGCATCTACTATTATTGGTATATCTAATTCTTCTATCATTATTCTTATCATTTCTTTCATCTGAAGACCTCTGTTAGATCCTATAGGAGCTCCAAGTGGCATAACAGCTGCTGCACCTGCTTCTATTAATCTTCTTCCTGCATAAAGGTCTGGAGTCATGTATGGTAATACAACAAATCCTTCATCAGCTAAAACTTTAGTAGCTTTTATTGTTTCTTCGTTGTCTGGAAGTAAGTATCTCATATCTGATATAACTTCTATTTTTATAAAATCTCCACATCCCATTTTTCTAGAAATTCTAGCTATTCTTATCGCTTCTTCTGCATTTGTAGCTCCTGAAGTATTTGGAAGTATTGTCATATCTTTAGGTATGTAAGTAAGTATATTTTCTTCTTTGTTTCTTTCGTCTAAGTCTACTCTTCTAAGAGCCATTGTTATTATTTCACTTCCACTAGCTTCTATAACTTTTGGAAGCATATCATTTGAGCCGTATTTTCCTGTTCCTATTAGAAGTCTGCTATCAAATTCATGTCCTTTTAATACTAATTTATCCATTTTTTATTCCCCCTATTTTTAGATTACTTTCAATAATCTTTTTTATAATAAAATAATAAAATTATTCGCCATCTACTAGTATCTGTACTACTTTATTTGCCATGTGATTTGCACAAATCGAAACTCTAGGAGCCATTAATCCATCTCCTTCTTTAGCTTCATTTACAAAATCTCCACAAATATAAAACTTATCTCTTATTTTTTTAGTCTGTATTATGTTTGAATCATAGTATCCAGCCATTCCTGAAGAAGCAACTAGATACTTATCTCTCATGTGTATCAATACATAATTGCTTATTTCTGCCTTGCAATTTGGATTGTCAAAGGCCTCTACAATAATATCTGCTTCAGAAAATAACTCCATATTTTCCTTGCTTATTTTTTCATTTACCAAAGTTATATCTACAAAAGGATTTATTCTTTCAATATTTTCTTTTGTAGCCTCAGTTTTGAGTTTGCCAATATCATTTATGAAATAATTCTGTCTATTTAGGTTTGAAGGCTCTACAACATCAAAGTCTGCAAGTATTAATTTTCCTACTCCAATTCTTGCAAGGGAACTGGCTATATTAGAGCCAAGTCCCCCTAATCCAAGAATTGCAACCCTTCCTTTTTTCAAAGCCTGATGAACATTTGGCGTATGTCTAGCAGTTAAAAGAGCTTCAAATTCTTCAAGAGTAGGTTTCTTACCTTTTTGAATAAGTACTACTCTATCATTCTCTTTTAATACCTTATCCTCTATTGGGAATCCATTTACAATTATTACATCACAAAGTTTGTTGTATTCATTTTTTAATTCTTTGGCAGTTATACCTTCTTTAGCAGATATTTTCTTTTCATTTAGAAAAATATCCATTATTTTTAACCGCCTCCAACGAAAGCTATTAATTCCACCATAGCTTCTTTATCTGGTATATAAGTATCGTATTCAGATTCGTCTACTATTTTCATATCTATCTCAACAACTACTCTGTTTCTGTCTATTTTGTAGTTTTCTAGTATCTGAGAAACAGTAGTACCTTCTGGAAACTGTACTTCTTTTCCATTAACTTTCATATATTGCACCTCCATTTCGTTGCAATATTTTATTTATATAAATTTAATCTTAGTCAAATACTAAATCCACTTCTTCACCGTTGAATATTTTATTAACTGTTCTAAGTGCACACATTTTTCCGCACATAGTACAACTATCTTCGTGTTCTGGTTTAGAAGAATCTCTGTATTTTCTTGGTTTTTCTGGATCTAATGCTAATTCGAACATTGTAGCCCAATCTAATTCTGCTCTAGCTTTAGACATAGCGTTATCCCATTCTCTAGCACCTTTTATTCCTTTTGCTATATCTCCTGCATGTGCAGCAATTTTTGTTGCAACTATACCTTCTTTCATATCATTTAAATCAGGTAATCTTAAGTGTTCTGCTGGAGTAACGTAGCATAAGAAGTCTACACCTTTAGATGCTGCAAGTGCACCACCTATTGCACTAGTTATATGGTCATATCCTGGCGCAACGTCTGTTACTAGAGGTCCAAGTACATAGAATGGAGCTTCATGACATAATTTCTTTTCTAACATTACGTTAGCTTCTATTTCATTTATTGCCATGTGTCCTGGTCCTTCTATCATAACCTGTACATTTCTCTCCCAAGCTCTCTTAGTAAGTTCACCTAAGTTTATAAGTTCCTGTATCTGAGCATAGTCAGTAGCATCTGCTATAGAACCTGGTCTACAAGCATCTCCTAAGCTTAGAGTAACATCGTATTTTTCGCATATATCAAGTATTTTATCGAAGTTAGTTAACATAGGATTTTCTTTATTATTCATATACATCCATCCAAATAATAAAGATCCTCCTCTTGATACTATATGAGTTAATCTCTTATCTTTAGATATTCTATCTCCTATTTCTTTAGTAAGACCTGCGTGTATTGTCATAAAGTCTACACCGTCTTTTGCATGCTGTTCTATAACCTGTAAGAACTGCTCTTCTGTTATTTTTACTAATGCAGTTTCTGTAAATCCAACAGCATCATACATAGGAACAGAACCTATCATTGCTGGAGATATTTCTACTACTTTTTCTCTGAATTCTCTTGTTTTACCATAGTTACTAAGATCCATTATAGCTTCTGCTTTCATTTCTATAGCAGTTTTAACTTTTTCTAATTCCCGGTCTATATCTTTACAGTCTCTTGATATACCAAGATTTACGTTTATTTTAGTTTTTAATCCTTTACCTATACCTTCTGGGCTAAGTGATTTATGGTTTTTGTTTGCTGGGATAACAACTTTCCCCTGAGCAATTAATTCTCTTAATTCCTCTACGTCCATCATTTCTTTATCGGCAACTATTTCCATTTCTTTAGTTATTATTCCTTTTCTAGCTGCGTCAAGCTGTGTAGTGTAAGTCATACAAATACCTCCATTTTTTATATTGAAAGCAATTCTTGCCCTCTTTTCGTTATTTTTTGCAAATAAAAAAGTGCTTCCCTTACTTAGGAAAGCACTTTCATCTTCTCTGTTATACTAGTTTTGTACTTTTTATTCGTTGTACTCAAACTTTTACTTTATTGAAAATTTTCTACTAGCTTCCCTTCGCAAGCATTATCTTGATCAGGTGTTTAGGGTTTGTAAGTTTTTGGCTTTCTCTCTCAGCTGACCTTATTTCAGCGCCCCTAGCATCGATATTATGTTTTTAACACTTCACTTAATAAATTGTGAAGACTTTTCCATTTGATTTGAGTATATCATAACAAATTGAATTGTTCAAACTTTTTATTTTTTAT
>UQCY01000147.1 GCA_900539645.1 uncultured Clostridium sp.
GTAAATTCATAATATATTAGTATTAAAAGGACTGTTGCATAATTTACAACAGCCCTATCTAATATTTTTAATTGTTTTCCATAAATTTTACAGTATCTTCCATATTTGCATAAGACGCAAGAGCACCCTGTTTCTGAGTAGTTAAAGCTCCATATGCGTTGGCAAATTTTACTGCATCGTAAATAAACTCTTCTGGTAACTCTTCAAGTCTGCCTTCAAAGTCCGCAATTTTGTATAATAACGCGGCTATAAACGAATCTCCAGCCCCAGTAGTATCTACAGCATCTACTTTGTATCCATCGTGCTTTGCAACCGCTTTTTTAGTATAAACTTCTGCTCCATCTGCACCTTTTGTATATACTACAATTTTACATTTATCTAACGCAAATAAATCTTCTAAAGCATCTTCTATTTTCTGCTTTCCTGTTATAAATTCTAGCTCCTCATCAGAAATTTTTATAATATCTGCATAAGGTAAAAATTCTTTAACAGCAGCTTTTAAATCCGCCTCATTTTCCCAAAGAGAAAATCTTAGATTTGGATCAAAGCTTATAATCATTCCCTTTTCAGAAGCCTTTTTAATAAGCTCTATATGAGTATTTTTCATAGGGCTTTCTTTTAGTGAAACACTGCAGAAATGAAGTATTTCGCAATCATCTAGTACATTTTCATCTAACTCAGAAAAATCTAGTGATAAATCAGAGCAATTTCTTCTGTAGAACATAAAATCTCTATTTCCATCTGCCGCAAGCGAAACGAATGCAAGAGATGTATCTGCATCGTCAGTTCTTATTACAGAATCTTTTTCTATCCCAACTTCTCTAAGAGTTTCTTCAATATAATCTCCAAAAGCGTCGTTACCTAGTTTAGTTATCATCTTTGCATTTCCACCAAGTTTGCAAAATGCACCTGCAACATTTGCTGGAGCTCCTCCTGCAACTCTTTTAAACGTAACAACATCTTTTAATCTCTGTCCTTTTTCCATAGGCACAAAATCTATAAGTGCCTCTCCAACTGCACACAACTTTTTCATATCAAAATCCCCTTCTCTAAAATTCATCAATTCCAAATACTATTTTTTTCATATCGTACATACAAACTTTTGCTAATCCATCTAGTTTTTCAAATCCAATTTTTTGAGCTCCATCTGTGTATGCTCTAGTTGTAAACACAATTTCTCCATCATTTATAAATATCTCAAACGCAGATGTATCAGAGTATACGTCTATATTTCTTATCTCGTCGCAGTAAGCATATCTAGCATCTCTACCACATCCACTTTCTCCCATATTTAACTCAATTAAACCTTTAGATTTATCAAAAGATAAACTTATATCATTTCTTAAATTTAATTTAAACTCATTGCATTTTTCAAACTCAGCACATAGCTCAAATGAAAGATCTTCTACTTCTAAATCTTTAAATTCATCAGCTGCAAATGTACGCATATTTCCCCTCAAGGCTTTTATTTCCTCTACAGGTCTTTGATATATTATACCATCTTTTAATATCAATTCTCTAGGCATAGTAAGTGCGTGCTGCCATCCATTTTCAGTAGTTCTATTAGTATAATCCGCATCTGGAATACCCATCCAACCTACAAGAATTCTTCTTCCTGACTCATCTTCAAAACTCTGAGGTGCGTAGAAATCAAATCCATAGTCTAATAATCTAAATTCAGATAAATTCACGTCTTTAGACGCTAAATCTCCACTCATTATAAAATATCCGTTCTGGTGGACATTTTTGTAAATATATCCCTCTTCTGGAACCCCCTGAGGACAAGTTACAAGCACAGTTTCTCCATTTAAGTCAAATAAATCAGGGCACTCCCACATATATCCAAATTTTTCATCGCTGTATATTACAGTATGGCATTCCCAGTTTTTTAAATCTTTCCCTTTTAAAACTAATAAGCAACCTGTACTATTATCATCTCTTGCACCTAGCACCATGTAGTCTATACCATTTTTGTGATAAACTTTAGGATCTCTTACATGTAGGCTTAAATTAGATGGAAAATCTGTGTTAGTCATTATCAATTCCTTTTCACTAAAATTAAACCCATCTTCACTGCTACAAGCTATTAAATTCTGTTCTCTACCAGTCATTATGTAATCGTAATCACCATCTAAATGTTTAACATTTCCTGTATAGAAATAGTTTATCTTCCCATTTCTAACTACCGCACTTCCTGAATACACTCCGTTTTGGTCGTATCTAAAATCCGGATATAAAACAGGTTCATGTTCCTGATATTTTATGAAATCCTCTGTCGTTATATGTCCCCATAGTTTCAGTTTTCCATTTACATCAAAAGGAGAATACTGATAGTAAATATGGTAAACTCCATCAAATTGGCATAGTCCATTTGGATCATTTACCCAACCACTTGTAGGCATTATATGGTAATTTAATCTATCCTTATCCTTTGCTGCCAGTTCTCTAAGTCCTTTATTTTCTTCCCAAACTTTTCTAAATTCTTCTATGTTCATTTTTATCTCTCCAATTTTTTAGTCTTTCTAATTATTCAAATATGTATCATCTGTTAATATAATGCATAATTTATTCAAATATTATATCTTCAGTAGTACATTCACCCTGTTTTTTAAGTTCTAACTCTTTTTCAGATTCAGTTATAACCATAATAACTTCTGATGAACAACCTGATTTTTCTACAAAATCTTTATCAAAACTTATTAATAAATCGCCTTTTTTAACCTTCTGATTTGACTCTAAATTAGCGTCAAATCCATTTCCTTCTAGTTTTACGGTATCTATTCCACAGTGAATTAATATTTCTGCTCCAGCATCGCTTTTTATACCACATGCGTGTCCTGTTGGGAATGTAAACACAACCTCTCCATCTACTGGCGCATAAACATTTCCGTCGTGCTCAGTTATTACAACACCATCTCCCATAGCTTTTGATGAGAATGCTGCATCTGATGAATTCTCTATATCTTTTACAACACCGTTCATTGGGCTGTATATTTTTTCTTCTTTTACTTCTTCTATTCCATTTGCTTCAAGCATTTTTTCTGCTGCATCTTCTTCTTCAGCAGCTTCTTTTACTTTTCCATTTTTCATGGATTCTCTCTTAGCAAGTATAAATGTTAGTCCAAATGCAACTGCAAATGCTATTAATCCACCTATTGCAAAGAATCCCCAGTTCTGAATTGGTATTGATATAAATCCTGGTATACCTGCAGCTCCCTGTGCTATTGCTAATACATGGAATGCCGCTAAGAATGCACTACCACAAGCAGATCCTATTATAGCTGCTATGAATGGGTATCTAAGTTTTAAAGTAACACCAAACATTGCTGGCTCAGTTATTCCAAGTAATGCTGAGATACCTGCTGCACTACAAACTGATTTCATTTTTTCGTTTTTAGTTATCCAAAGAACTGCTAAAACTGCAGCACCCTGAGCTATATTGTTCATTGAAGCTGTTGGGAATATGAAACTTCCTCCAGTAGTCGCTTTAGCTGCTATAAGCTGAGTTTCTACTGCTATAAAACTGTGGTGCATACCTGTCATTGTTATAGGTGCATATAATAAACCAAATATTCCTCCACCTATAAATCCTAAAGTATTGTACATCCAGCTAAGTCCAGCTGCTAAATAATCCCCTGCACTTCTCATTATTGGCCCTATGAATAAGAATGTTACAAATCCTGTGATTAATGTTGTTAAAAGAGGAGTTGTTAAGTTATCTAACCAAGTTGGAGTTATTTTGTGTAATCTTTTTTCTATAGTCGACATTATCCAAGCTACAGCTAAAACTGGAAGCACTGTTCCCTGATATCCTGCCATAGCTATATGTAATCCAAATATATCCCAGTATGGAATTTCTGTAGCTGTTCCAACTGCATAAGCATTTAATAAATCTGGATGAACCATTATCATCCCCATTGCTGCCCCTAAGAATGGGTTACCGCCAAATTTTTTACTAGCTGAGAATCCAAGTAAAACTGGTAAGAATGTAAATGCTGCACTTGAGAATAGATTTACCATTGATGCTATTCCCGCAATCTGAGGATATAAATCTATAAGTGATTTACCTCCTGCGAAAAATGCCGCAGTAAGTACGTTGTAAAGTCCCATCATTAACCCACCTGCAACTATTGCTGGTATTATTGGGACAAATATATCACTTAGTCCTTTAACTGCTCTCTGTAGAAGATTTCCTTCCTGTTTAACTTCTTCATCTTCTTTTGAATTTTTATTTTCACTATTTAAATTCGCCTGTTTAATTACTTCCTCACAAACAAGGTTTACTACACCTGATCCTAATATTATCTGATACTGACCATTTGTGTAGAATGTTCCTTTTACTGCATCGATTTCTTCAAGACCTTTTTCGTCTACAATATTTTTATCTTTTAATACTAATCTTAATCTTGTCGCACAGTGTTGTGCTGATTTCATATTTTCCTTTCCACCTACACAAGAGATTATATCTCTCGCAACAACTGAATAATTCATAAATCGTTTTCCTCCTGTTCATGTTTAAAATGGTACCGATTTCATATTTACAACTATATTATAGTACCGGTTCCACTTTCTTGTCAACAAAATCTTTTAAATTTTTTACACTTATTTTTCAGCAAAAAAATATCCGAGAATTTGCGCTAATTTTACAAATCTCGGATATATTTTTTTATATTTTAATTCATATCTGATACAGATTCGCCCTCTATAAATTTGGCATCGACGCTCTGTAATTTTTCTACTTCTTCTTTTTTTATCATCTTTAAAATCGTTT
>UQCY01000148.1 GCA_900539645.1 uncultured Clostridium sp.
TAGAAAAATTATAATATACTATTTATAATACATTAAATATGAGTTATAATTATAAATAGGATGAGCTGATATCGTGTAAATAGACATAAAAAATATATTAATATATCATAAATATGGTATAAATTATAAATAATGTACTGTATTTATAAATAAAATATAATTTTTCTATTTACAGAATGGTACATAAGGTTATATAATATACAATATAAGCGTGCTAAGGAATAAAGTATAGCACAATGGAGGAAGGTGATTAAAATTCAGCTTAATGATAGGCAGTTAAAGATAATAGATATAGTTAAGGAACATGAACCTATAACAAGTGAAAGAATTGCCGCAAGTTTAAATGTCACTCGTGCTACACTTAGATCAGATCTTGCCATATTAACTATGACAGGAATACTTGATGCAAGACCTAAAGTTGGATATTTTTACTCAGGAGTAAACGAAATCAATCTAATAGGAAGTAATATAAAAGAGAGAAAAGTTGAAAGTGTTATGAGTATTCCAACACTAGTAAAGAAAGATTCGAGTATATACGATACAATTGTTACAATGTTCCTATCTGATGTAGGAAGTATAGTTATAATTGACGATAATGACAATCTATGTGGTGTTGTTTCAAGAAAAGACCTTCTAAAGGCAACAATAGGTGGTGCAGATATAAATAAGATGCCTATTGGTATGATAATGACTAGAATGCCTAACATAGTAACGTTGAATAAAGATGATTCAATAACTACAGCAGCTAAAAAGATAATAGAGCATGAAGTTGATTCAGTTCCTATAGTTGAAAGAGATAAGGACGATGAGTCAAAAATGAGAGTTGTTGGAAGAATATCTAAAACGAATATAACCAAATTATTTTTAGAAATGGTAGATAGTTAGGAGGAATGTCAGTGGATAATAAGTTGATGATATATGCAATATCTGATTCGATTGGAGAAACTGCTAGAAATATGATAAAGGCGGCTATGTCACAGTTCTACGGTCGTGATCCATACGAGATAAAAAGATTTCCTTTTGTAACAGAAAAGGAAATGCTTTTAGATATATTAGAAAATGCTAAAAAAGAAGATGCTATAGTAGTTTACACATTAGTTGAAGATGAAATGTGCGATATTATAACAGAATTCTCAGAAAGAGAAGGAATCAGCTCAATAGACCTTATGTCAGATATGCTTAAGAAAATAAGCAGTCGTTTAGAAAAAAAACCAAAAAGAGAACCAGGAATAATAAGAAAGTTAGATGAATCATACTTCAAGAGAATAGACGCAATAGAGTTTGCTGTTAAGTATGACGATGGTAAGGATCCAAGAGGAGTTCTTAAAGCTGATTTAGTTCTTGTAGGTATATCAAGAACATCAAAAACTCCACTTAGTATGTATTTAGCTAATAAACATATAAAAGTGGCAAATGTTCCTCTAGTTCCAGAAGTTCCGATTCCAAAAGAATTATCTGAAGTAAGTACTAAAAAAATTATAGGGCTTACTAATTCACCAGAAAAATTAAATGAAATCAGAACTGAAAGACTTAAAGCATTAGGACTTTCAAGCAAAGCAAACTACGCTAACTTTGAAAGAATACTAGATGAGCTTGACTATTCTGAAAACGTATTCAAAAGATTAGGATGTCCAGTTATCAATGTAGCAAATAAGGCTATAGAAGAAACAGCTGGAATAATTCTAGATATAATGAAAGAAAATGGGTTAAACATATTCAAGGACGGAGAAATATAATTCTAACGTAATTGAATAGAATGTAAAGTGTGTAAAAAATGTTAAATAGTGGTTGAAAAATACAACCACTTTAAATAAATATAATATCAAAAAGTTTAAGGTTATAAATTTTTAAATTTAATGGGGGTTAAAAAATGGAAACTAAGTATGTTTATAGTTTTAGTGAAGGTAGTAAAGAAATGAAATCTTTACTAGGAGGTAAAGGAGCCAATTTAGCAGAAATGACTAAAATAGGACTACCAGTTCCTCAGGGATTTACAATAACTACAGATGCTTGTAATGATTACTACGATAATGAAAAAACTATAAGAGCAGAAATCGTAGCAGAAATAGAAAAACATCTTGCAGAATTAGAAGAATTACAGGGTAAAAAATTAGGATGCACTAAAAATCCTTTATTAGTATCAGTTCGTTCAGGTGCTGTATTCTCAATGCCAGGTATGATGGATACTATATTAAACCTTGGATTAAATGATAACAGTGTATTAGGATTAGCAGATGCAACTCAGAATGAAAGATTTGCTTATGATAGTTACAGAAGATTCATACAGATGTTCTCAGATGTTGCTATGGAAGTTCCAAAATATAAATTTGAAAACGTATTAGACAGAGTTAAAGAAGAAAAAGGATACAAATTCGATACTGATTTAACTACTGAAGATTTAAAAGGTATAGTTGAAGAATTCAAAGCTATATACAAAAAAGAAGTTAAAACTGACTTCCCACAGGATCCAAAAGAACAGTTAATGCTTGCAATAGAAGCAGTGTTCAGATCTTGGAACAACCCAAGAGCTATAGTATATCGTAAATTAAACGATATATCTCATAAACTTGGTACAGCAGTAAATATACAGTCAATGGTATTCGGTAATATGGGTGAAACAAGTGGTACAGGTGTTGCTTTCACAAGAAACCCAGCTACTGGAGAAAATAAATTATTCGGTGAATACTTAATAAATGCACAGGGTGAAGACGTTGTTGCAGGTATAAGAACTCCACAGGATATATCTACTCTTCAGAATGTAATGCCAGAAATATACGACCAGTTCGTAAAAGTAACTCAGATACTTGAAAATCATTACAAAGATATGCAGGATATAGAATTTACTATAGAAAATGAAAAATTATTCATACTTCAGACTAGAAATGGTAAGAGAACAGCTAAAGCTGCTATAAACGTTGCTGTTGATTTAGTTGAAGCAGGAATAATAGATAAAAAAGAAGCTATAATGAGAGTTGAACCTAACCAGTTAGACCAGTTATTACATCCAACATTTGAAGATAAAGCTTTAAAAGAAGCTACTGTATTAGCTAAAGGTCTTCCAGCATCTCCAGGTGCAGCTTGTGGTAAAGTTTACTTCAATGCTGACGATGTTGTTGCTGCAGTTGAAGGTGGAGAAAAAGTTCTTCTTGTTAGACAGGAAACTTCTCCAGAAGATATAGAAGGTATGGTAAAAGCTGAAGGTATATTAACAGCTAGAGGTGGTATGACATCTCATGCAGCAGTTGTTGCCAGAGGTATGGGTAAATGTTGTGTAGCTGGTTGTGGAGAAATAAAAGTTGACGAAGCAGCTAAAGAAATAAGAGCAGGAGAACTTACTATAAAAGAAGGTGACTTCTTATCAATAGATGGTTCAACTGGTAAAGTATACTTAGGAGAAGTTAAACAGTCTCCAGTAGAAGTTACAGGAAACTTCGAAAAATTAATGAATTGGGTTGATGAAACTAAACAGATGATGGTTAGAACAAATGCAGATAACCCAAGAGATGCTAAAGCAGCAGTAGAATTTGGTGCTGAAGGTATAGGATTATGTAGAACTGAGCACATGTTCTTTGAAGAAGATAGAATACCAGCAGTTAGAGAAATGATACTTTCTAAAGATGTTGAACAGAGAGAAAAAGCTCTAGCTAAAATACTTCCAATGCAGAGACAGGACTTCTTAGAAATATTTGAAGTTATGGAAGGTAAACCGGTTAATATAAGACTTCTTGACCCACCTCTACATGAATTCTTACCACAGGATGATGAAACAATAGCTGAACTTGCAGCAAGTATGGGAATAGATGAATCAGAAATAAGAAAGAGAATAGTTGATCTTGAAGAATTCAACCCAATGCTAGGACACAGAGGTTGTAGACTTGCTGTTACTTACCCAGAAATATGCGTAATGCAGGCTAGAGCTATAATAGAAGGTGCTATAGAAGCAATAAACAAAGGTGTAGAAGTTCATCCAGAAATAATGGTTCCACTAGTAGGTGAAGTAAACGAATTAAAACTTATAAGAGGAATGATAGAAGAAACAGCTGAAAAAGTTATGGAAGAAAAAGGTGTTAAAGTTGACTACACAGTAGGTACAATGATAGAAATACCAAGAGCTTGCTTAACTGCTGATGAAATAGCAGAAGTTGCAGACTTCTTCAGTTTCGGTACTAATGACCTTACTCAGATGGGATTCGGATATTCAAGAGATGACGCTGGTAAATTCTTAGGTGAATACGTAGAAAAAGAAATACTTGAAAAAGATCCATTCCAGGTACTAGACCAGAAAGGTATAGGAAAACTTGTTCAGATGGGTGCTAAATTAGGTAGAAGTGTTAAACCAGAATTAAAACTTGGTATATGTGGTGAACACGGTGGAGAACCATCTTCAGTTGAATTCTGCTACAACACAGGATTAAACTATGTATCTTGCTCTCCATACAGAGTGCCAATAGCAAGACTTGCAGCTGCACAGGCTTCTATAAAGAACCCAAGATACTAAAAATCTCGGAATTATACCTTTCTCCAGGCTTCGAACATTTTTCTGATTTAAATGTTAGCTTTTCAAGCTAACAAAATAAGAAAAAATGTTCTGCAGATTGTCGAAAGGGTATAACATCCTCGATTTATTGCAATAGTAAATAATGAGGCTACTAAGCATTGCTTAGTAGCCTTTTTTTAGTATGACGGGCATGCTATTAATCTGTGGTGAAAGTCCATAAAAGGCGT
>UQCY01000149.1 GCA_900539645.1 uncultured Clostridium sp.
TAATCAGCTTTCTTTTCTTCGTACAATTTTATAATCTCGGGTGAATATTTTTTAATTTTACTATTTTACAACTGTGTAATCTTCTGGTTTTAACTGAGAAGCTGCAGCTTCATCTAATATAACTATTACATCGTTGTGTAACTGTAATGCTGTAGCTGGAACCATTGGATCTATATCTCCGTAAACAGTTTTAGCTATAGCTTCTGCTTTTCCTTCTCCTGAAGCTAAAAGAACTATTTTTTTAGATTTTAATATAGTTCCTATACCCATACTTACTGCTTTTTTAGGCACTTCTTCTTCTGAAGCGAAGAATCTTGAGTTTGCTTCTATTGTAGATGGTGTAAGTTCAACTAAGTGAGTATTTTTTATGAATACTGAATCTGGTTCATTAAATCCTATATGTCCATTTTTTCCTATTCCTAGAACCTGTATATCTATTCCACCAGCTGCTTCTATTCTTTCTTCGTAAGCTTTACATTCAGCTTCTACATCTTCTACCATTCCATTTGGAAGGTTGTAGTTTTCTATGTTTACATGGTTGAAAAGATGTTTTTTCATGAAGTAATCATAGCTCTGATCATTTTCAACTGGTAACTGATAGTATTCGTCTAAGTTGAAGCTTGTTACATCTGCAAAATCTATTTTTCCTTCGTTGTATTTTTCAACTAAAGCTGCATACATTCCTTCTGGAGTACTTCCTGTTGCTAATCCTAATACTGAGTTAGGTTTTAATATAAGCTGAGCTGCAAATATTCTAGCCGCTTTTTCGCTCATCTGAGCATAGTCTTTACATACTAATATCTTCATTTTAAATCCTCCAATATTTTTCTATTTATCATTCACCGCATTTTGCGGATTTTTACAATTTTTTATTATATCTATATTTTACTATTATTTCCGTTCGAATACTATATCTCCTGTACAAATTGTCATACTACAGTTGAAATCATCATCAAATAATGCAAAGTCTGCATCTTTACCTATTTCTATACTACCTTTTTTATCAGCTACATGTATTGCAGTTGCTGGGTTTAAAGAAGCAAGGTTTATAGCTTCTACTACTGTTAGGTCTGTGTTGTTGTAAAAGTTTCTTACCATAGAGTTAAGTGCAGAAACACTTCCTGCTAATGCTCCATTTTCTAATCTAGCAGCATTATCTTTAACTATAACTTTCTGTCCACCTAATGAGTATTCTCCGTCTTCAAGACCTCCAGCTTCCATTGAGTCAGTTATAAGTATTAATTTATTTTTGCCTTTGTTATGTATTACAAACTGGAATAATCCTTTGTTTACATGTATTGTATCTGCTATTATTTCAGTGAATACATCTCTAGTAAGTGCTGCACCAACTATTCCTGGCTCTCTGTGGTTTAATCCTGTCTGAGCGTTGAATAAGTGAGTAACACTTCCAACACCTTCATCTATGGCTGCATTTGCTTCATCAAATGTAGCTTTACTGTGTCCCATAGATATTAATATATCTGTGCTTCTCTTAACAGCTTTTATAAATTCAAAGTTTTCATCTTTTTCTGGAGCTATTGTTATAACTTTTATAACATCTGAGTAATCTTTTATAAATGAGAATTCAGGTATTGCTATGAATTTAGCATTCTGAGCACCTTTAAATGCTTCATTTATAAATGGCCCTTCAACATGAGATCCAAGTACCTGAGAACCTTCCATTTTTCTAGCTTTTGCTCTTCTTATTGTATCTAAAGCTGTATATATATCAGATTTTCCCATTGTCATAGTTGTTGGTAAGAACCCTGTAACACCATGACGTGCAACAGATTTTGACATAGTTTCTATTGCGTGGTCTGTACCATTCATAGTATCTTCACCCATATTACCATGTATATGTATATCTATTAAACCTGGAGATATATACTGACCTTTAGCGTCTATTAACTCGCACCCTTCAGGAATTTCACTAGTTATACTCTGTATTTTGCTATCGAATATAATATTTTTTCCTTCTAAAACTTTGTCTTTTAATATAATTCTACCGTTTGTAAGGCATTTCATTTTAATACCCCTCCTAATCAATAATTTTTTAAATTTATTCTATTAAAATTACATTCCTATATTTATCTCATACTGATATTTATCACTTCTAATTATAGTCACTGTATACTCTATAATTTTTTCATCTTCGGTGTAAGATGTTCTCTGGATGCTAAGTGCTAGCCGTCCTTTTTCACATTGTAGTTTTTCGCTAACTTTTGTATCTACTTGTATAGGATCTATTATCTGCTCTACTCTAGCTACTTTGTATCCATATTCATTTTCCAAAATTTTATACAAAGAATTATCATCTAACATTCCCTTTGTCATACCACCACATACCTTTTCAGGAATGTATGCAATCTCGTATCCAAAAGGCTCATTTTCTACATATCTAATTCTTTTTATCTTGTATACGTTTTCTCTTTTGTCAGTTATTCCCAGTTTTTCCATTATAATATCATCTGGGTTTAGTATTTCAAATTTTATTATATCTGTCTTAATATCAATTCCTCTGCTCTTCATAACTTCTGTAAACCCTTTTACATTGTTGAACTGATATTTTTTCTTTTTCTGCGCTACAAAAGTTCCTTTACCTTGTTTTCTGTAGAGAATTCCTTCAGAAACAAGTGCATTTATAGCTTTATTGACAGTCATTCTACTTATTTCTTGTTCTTTACAAATTTCTCTTTCTGGAAGAAGTACGTCGCCTTCTTTTAATTCTCCAGACTCTATCATATCCTTTATTATCGATTGTAATTGGATATGTATTGATACAGAGCTAGTTTTATCTACTTTCTTCATATCGATTCCACCTTTTATTTTGGTATATACCAATTATATACCTATAGCATTTTTTATTCAATGCTTTTAACAAAAAAATAATTTTTCTTAACTTACTTTATAAAAATTTATTTCTCTTAAATTAAAATAACTTTCCATTTCATATGACTTATGTATTATAATAGATTTAATGATTAAAACGTTAGGAGTGAAAAATTTGGTAAAAATAGGAGAATTAAATACGCTTGAAGTTAAGAGAAAAGCTGATTTTGGCTATTTCTTAGATGGTCAGACAGGTAACTCAACTGACGATGTACTACTTCACAACAAATTTATTGAAGACGGAACTGAAATCGAGGTCGGAAAAGAAGTAGAAGTCTTCATATTCAAAGATTCTAAAGGAAGATTTGCTGCAACTACAAAGAAACCTTTAGCTTGCGTGGGGGATATAGCATATCTTAAAGTAGTTGATAATACTGATATAGGTACATTTATAGATGTTGGACTTCCAAAGGATGTACTTGTACCATTTAGAGAAAAAACTCATCCAATGTTTAGAGATGAAAAATATTTATTCTATATATATGTAGATAAGAGCGGAAGAATAGCTGCAACTACTGATATAGACAATCATCTAACTACAGACCATGAGTACAATTTGGGAGATACTGTAACTGGTATAGTGTACGGATTCCAGACTAATGGAACTGCTATGCTTTGTGTAGACAACAAATACGCTGCAGTTATACTAAATAACGAATACTTCACAGATTTAGATGTCGGACAGGTTATGGAAAACCTAAAAGTTATAAAAATATATGACGACGGAAAACTAGGGCTTACTCCAAGAGCGGACAGAAAATCTGAGATGGATTCAGTTGAATACAAGATATTAAGCTATCTTGAAGGAAATGACGGATATATGAGATTTAACGATAAATCTGATCCAAAAGATATAAAAATATTATTCAATTCAAGTAAAAAGAACTTCAAAAGAGCTTTAGGTGTACTTATGAGAAAAGGTATAGTATACCAAGATGAAAACGGAACATATTTAAAATAGATAATGAAAAATCGCCTCCTATGATTAATTTGATATTACCATAGAAGGCGATTAAATTTACAGACTTTTTTTCATATACTCACTTTTTTTCATATACTCTATATTTAGTTACTTTACGTTATTATTTTGTACTTTGCAAATAAAATGCAATATACATACTTTACCACATATTTTGAATTTTTTACATTGTCCATTATTCGTATAGCAATTTGCATATGTTGTAGTATTATTCTTATCATTTGGTTCTGACATCCACTTCATTTTTTTACTCCTTTTTTATTATAAATATATTTCTTCTACATTAGTTAGTTCACTTAAAATTTCTTCATGTGATACGAGGATAATAATACTATCTTTTTTTATTTCATTTATAATATTATAAAATATCATTTTATTTTCTCTATCTAATGCAGAAGTTACTTCGTCAAAAATATAAATTTCTTTTTTTTCAACAAAAGCCCTAGCTATAAGTATTTTTTGCTTTTGTCCCCCAGATAAATTTATTTCTTTATTTAAAACTGTATTATAATTTTCTGGAAAACTCATTATTAAATCATCTATATTAAGTTTTTTGCAAATTTTTCTTATACTTCTTAAATCTATATTCCTATACAATGATATATTTTGGTAAATTGTATCAGTAAAAATATATGAATTTTGATCTATATATGCAATATTTTTTCTATATTCATTGATTTCAACTATTCTTCTGTAATTAATTTCTAATTCTTCGATATTATTAGGATATAATCCAGACAATATATCTAATACAGTAGATTTTCCTTTTCCATTTTCTCCAATTATTCTATATATATTACCTTTTAAAAATTCTTAATTAAAATTTTTAATTATTTCATTATTTTTTATAT
>UQCY01000150.1 GCA_900539645.1 uncultured Clostridium sp.
GCGAAGATACAAGCGATATTATCAAAGTGATAAATGATACTGTCGAAAGTGAAAAGATAATAAATATGTAAAAGAAAAGGGACTTTATAATGACGATATTATTGTCAAAATAAAAGTCCCTTTATTTTTATGTTTATTATTATTTAACAAGTCCGAAGTATAGTAGAACGATTATACCAAGAACTATTCTATAGTATCCGAAAGCTTTGAAGTCGTGTTTTTTGATGTAATCCATAAAGAATTTTATAACTATAACAGAAACTACAAATGCAACAACAGATCCAACACCTAATACTAACCATTCGAATCCTGAGAATACAAATCCTGCTTTTAATAGTTTTAATAAACTAGCACCAAGCATTGTAGGTATTGCTAGGAAGAATGAGAATTCTGCAGCAACGTATCTAGATGCTCCAAGTAGAGTTGCACCTATTATTGTTGAACCAGATCTAGATGTACCTGGTATAAGTGCTAGACACTGGAATAGACCTATTCCTAAAGCTAACTTAAAAGAAACCTGAGAGAAGTCTGAAACAGCTGGTTTCTTATTTCTGTTTTCTATAACTATCATTATAACCCCGTAGATTATAAGAGCTAGTGCAACAGTAGTGGAATTGAAGAATAGACGGTCTATATCTTCCTCAAATAAAATCCCTATTATACCTGATGGTATAACTGCTACGATTACCTTTGCCCATAGGCTTAGAGTTTCTTTCTTTTCAACCTTGCTCTTGCTAGAGTCGAAAGGATTTAATTTTTTGAAGAATATTAGTAAAACTGCTAAAATTGAACCAAACTGTATAACTACAAGGAATGTACTTATAAATGTCGGTGAAAAATTAAGCTTTACAAATTCATCAACAAGTATCATGTGTCCAGTACTACTTACAGGAAGCCATTCAGTTATACCCTGAACAATCCCAAGTAGGACGGCTTTAAGAATTTCTATCAAAATTGTTACCTCCTAAAATTCAAATTTAAGTGTATTTGTAGCAAAAATTTAAACAATGCTACACCTAAAATATAATATCACAACAAAACAAACTTAACAAGTAAGACGTAATAAATTAAATCTAAAGAAATCATAAAAAAAGAAGGATAATAAATATCCTTCTTTTAAATATATTAAATTTTATTATTTGTTTAATTTAACGTAAGCTTCAAGACCTTCTTTAAGTATTTTAGCTGCTTTTCTTAAATCTTCTTCTTTTAAGATGTAAGCAAGTCTTATTTCGTCTCTTCCTAGTCCTGGAGTAGCGTAGAATCCTTCTGCTGGAGTAGCCATTACTGTTTCATTGTCAACTCTGAATTCAGTAAGCATCCATTTAACGAAATCTTCTGCGTTGTCTACTGGAAGTTTAGCAACTATGTAGAATGCACCAGTTGGTTTTTCACATATAACTCCATCAACTTTCATTAATTCAGAATAAAGAACATCTCTTCTTTTTCTGTATTCATCGTTAACTTCTTTGAAGTAAGATACTGGAGTTTTGTAAAGTTCAACTGCACCTATCTGTTCTAATGTTGGAACACAAAGTCTTCCCTGGCAAAGTTTCATTATCTGAGCTATAAGTTCTTTGTTTTTAGATGCTATAGATCCTATTCTTGCACCACAAGCACTATATCTCTTAGAAACTGAATCTATTATTATAACTCTGTCTTCAACCTGTTTTAAGTTACCGAAGCTTGTATATTCTAATCCATCATATACGAATTCTCTATAAACTTCATCAGATATTATCCATAAATCTTTTTCTATAGCTATTTCAGCTATCATTTCTAATTCTTCTTTGCTATATATAGCACCAGTTGGGTTACCTGGGTTTGAAAGAAGTATAGCTTTTACTTTATCATCTATTTTAGAAAGTATTTCTTCTTTAGATGGTAAGTGGAATCCGTTTTCAGCTTTAGTTGTTATTGGAGCAACTCCAACGTTTACACACTGTCCAAATCCATTGTAGTTAGTGTAGAATGGTTCTGGTATTAAAAGTTTGTCTCCTGGATCGCAAGTAGCCATCATAGCGAATAATAATGCTTCAGATCCACCATTAGTTATAAGAAGTTCGTCTTTGTCAAAGTGCATATCGTAAGTTTTGTAGTAATCCTGAAGAGCTTCTATAAGTTCTGGTATACCCTGAGATACAGCATATTCTAATACTTCGTCGTCGAAGTTTTTAACTGCATCGAAGAATCCTCTTGGAGTTTTTATGTCTGGCTGTCCTATATTAAGGTGATAAACTTTAACACCATCAGCTTTTGCAGCTGTTGCAAAAGGAACTAGCTTTCTTATTGGTGATGCCTGCATAGCAGTAACTCTGTTTGAAAAATTATTCATTTATAAGTACCCCCTAAAATAATCTCTATGACACATTATTTCAACTTAAAATTAATAATGTGCAATATAATTAAAGATATATTAAATATTGTGTAGCTTTTTAAAAAGCTTTTCCTCTTACATAATAACATATACAATTGAAAAAAACACCCTATTTATTCAAAATTTATTAAAAAATATATAATTAACAAAAAAATAACTAATTTTCAGAAAACAAAACTTTTTATATGACTTTTTCACATAGAAAAGACAAATTTTTATAAAAATCTGATATAATAAAACTAATAAATTTCATAAAAGAAAAATTGAATTTATAAATTTTATTTTAAAAAAGAATTGTGCTAGGAGGTGCCGACTTGAAGAAAGAACTAAGAGTTGATCCTACAAATAATGATATTATAATATTTGCAAGAGAAAGAGCATCTAGACCTCTAGATAATGTCAAAAAAAACATGCCTATGGATGAGGATGATATAATAAAAGAATATGAAGAAAACTGTCCTTTCTGTAGAGGAAATGAGCATCAAACTGATGATTCAACTGAGGAAATGTTTATAGATGGAAAATGGGTTGCAAAAGCGATTAAAAATAAATATCCAATAGTTGATATGAATTCAGATGAGGTGTTTGGAGTTCACGAGGTAATAATAGAAAGTTATAGACACAATGCCAACTTTTTCAATATGTCTGAAGAAGAATTCAAAACAATGTTTAAATTATATGTAAGTAGGTATAAATATTTAATGAATCAAAAAGGAATAGAATATGTAAATTTATTTAAAAACTTTTTGAGAAAATCTGGTGCATCCTTAATGCATCCTCATGCCCAGATAACAGCTTTATCAATTATACCTACAGAAATACATAAGGAATTGTTAGTAGCACATGATTATTATGGATGGGAAAATACAAATCTATATGAAGATATTATAAAAGAAGAAAAAGAATATAAAAAAAGACTTGTTTATTCTGGAACAAGATTTATAGCTATAATACCTTCTGCTAGTAAGAACCCAAGTGAAGTTAGAATAATTTTTAACAAAGGTGTTAAATTTGAGGACTTGGATTCTTTAGATATAGATGAATTATCATATGCTTTTAAGGGTATTTTTGCCAATTATAAAAAAATGTTTGGTATAATGCCTTTCAATATATGGGTACACTCACATCCTAATGGAATAGAAACTAAGGAATATTTTAACTTACATATACACATATTCCCTAGAAAATTTAATTATGGTGGTTTTGAATTGAGCACAGGTATGTATGTAAGCTCTTATCCACCAGAAGATATAGCAAAACAAATGAGGATTGAAGAAGAATAAAATTGATTGGAGAGAAGTAATGAAATTTATATCATGGAATGTAAATGGTCTTAGAGCCTGTGTAACAAAAGGATTTATGGACTTTTTTAATGAAGTAGATGCAGATATATTCTGCTTACAGGAAACTAAGCTGCAGGAAGGACAGATAGATTTAAATCCAGAAGGATATGAGTCTTATTGGAACTATGCAGATAAGAAGGGTTATTCTGGTACTGCGATATTTACTAAGAAAAAACCTCTATCAGTAGCTTATGGAATAGGAATAGATGAACACGACCACGAAGGTAGAGTAATAACATTAGAGTTTGAAGACTTCTATTTTGTAACAGTGTACACTCCTAATTCTCAGACCGAGTTAAAAAGATTAGAGTATAGAATGAGATGGGAAGATGACTTTAGAGCATATCTAAAAAATCTAGATTCTAAAAAGCCAGTAGTTATGTGTGGTGATTTAAACGTAGCACACAAAGAAATAGACTTAAAAAATCCTAAAACTAATAGAAAAAATGCTGGATTTACAGATGAAGAAAGAAATAAATTTACTGAGTTCTTAGAAAGTGGATTTATAGATACGTTTAGATATTTCTATCCAGATGCTGAAGGAATGTATTCTTGGTGGTCTTATAGATTTAATGCAAGAAAGAACAACGCAGGATGGCGTATTGACTACTTCTGTACATCAGAAAGCATGAAAGATAGATTAGTAAGTGCAAAAATACATAATGAAGTACTAGGATCTGATCATTGTCCAGTAGAATTAGTTATAGAATAAATGTACGTCATATAACGAACGATAAAACGAGATAAAATAAAAAAGAGATAGGTCTTGATTACCTGTCTCTTTTTTTGTGTCTTTTTAATCTTTTCTTTAAATTACGTCTTCTCAATATCTCTTCATCGCTTATATTGTTTTTAATAAATTGCACCATACTAAGAATTTTCTTCTCATCTTTAGATAGATTTCTATTTAATACTTTGGAAAAATCATCACATTCTTTTAGAAAAATATCCTCATCTAGTGGATCTAAGCCAAA
>UQCY01000151.1 GCA_900539645.1 uncultured Clostridium sp.
TATCTTTGTAAAAAAAATGTTTATACTCTATACAAAAAGGGTACAAATAAAATCATGTCTTTTGCCAAAAAACTATTATTTTATAACCCTAAAAAGCAGGAAACGTTTCTTTAAAGTATAATTTTAACAAAATTGATTAATAAAAAATAATTATTAATTATAACAATAATAGTATTTGCTATTTTTATAGAAATTTTCATAAATTTTCATAAGCCTTTATATATCTCAAAACTCATTCTATAATATTTTTATAATCTATTTTATATTACTTTTTCAAATTAATTGTAATAATAAAAAAAATGACCTGATTTTTTTATTTCAAGTCATTTTTTTAATAAATCTCTAATTTTTTTATTCTATTTCACCTAATACCATATAAGATGGATCATTTTTATCATCTCTACTTGTATTGTACATTTCTAAATCTTTGTAATGAGATAATATTCTTGTGTTATCTCCAGCAACAATACGTTTAACTATAAGCCATTTACCATCACGTTTTTCCCAATTATCTATATCACGACAACGTGCTTCAACAGTAAAAGTTTTTCCTTCTTTTCCTGGCATCTTACATGCAGCATACATATAAGTTTCACTAACAGCCTTATCACCATCTACTTTTATATATATATTTGTCATCATATGGTGAGTTGCAATCATATGTCTATGTTGTTCTAGCATATTATCTATAAATCCTCTTCCACTTCCTCTGTATGTAGGACCATAATCTACAACACTATCTTCAGCAAAAACAGAATACCCTAGTTCATTGTCTATTCTGTCCAATGCTCTACAATAAACATAAATTTGATCTCTTATTTCTTCTTTTTCAATTAGTGTTTTTAGTTTTTTGTCATAATCACTCATAATTTTTCTCCTTTGTAATAAAAATATTACTTCTATTTTTTATTTTTATTGTTGCCTCTTTTAATATATCACATCTAACTAATAGCTTTATAGACACATATATACCTAGCAAACATTTATATATAGACAATTACAAATAATTTTATAACTTTTTAAAAGAATTTTCTAAATTTTTTCATATTTATCATTTCAATATTAAAACATTATCATTATCTTTATAAATTGTGATATAATACTAACAAAGAATATTTTTTTATTAACAATGAAAAATTTTTATAAATTTTAATACAGCTAAATAAAGGAAAGGAGATATTTTGAATGAAAGAAATACCAAAATCAAAATCAATTTGCGGTAGACCTGTCCATTCCGTTTATGTTGATAAAGATAAGTATCTTAGAATGCAAACTTATCACATAAACGATATTACTCCTCCAACTTCTGAAAATGAATCACTCTTTGTTTTAGTTAAACAAGGATATGGTTCTATTATTATCAACGGAGTAGAGTTTAAATTGAAACTCGGTGCATTTTTATGGCTACAATCATACCATACCTTTACTATAAAATGTGAATCTGATGAGCCACTTGAATTAAAGATATGCGTTTATGATTATCCTCTATCTTCATTTTTGACATTTAAAGAACCAACTCCTACAGCCATAGATGCAATAATGGATGCTACGCCCGTTGTATATCTAGAGGGAAAATTCTTAGAAAGAGTTTATGATCTTTTTGATGAATTTGAGGAATTTGATGAATTTTACGATCCAGGAAGCTCTTTAATAAAGGTGTCTATTTTAGGAGAGCTTTCAAAAATATTTATCGATAATAGTATGAGAGTTTTTGCAAAAGAAGAACCTTCTCCAAAACCACTTGGTTGGAATGCTATACTATATATAAGTGAATATTTTGCAAAAGATTTGACAGCAGAAAAAGTTGCTAAACTATTTGACTCAAATGCTACTACATTAAATAGGGAATTAAGAAACATAAGTGGCTACAATTTTATCCAAACTTTAAATAGGGTAAGAGTAAATATAGCAGCAAGTGCTCTTTTATACGAGGATATGTCTCTTTCATATATAGCTACTCACTCAGGATTCTCTTCTGAGGTTGTTTTTTATAGAATATTTAAACAATATGTGGGGGTAACCCCTGTAGAGTATAGAAAGCAGATTATAAATCACAACGAGGATAAGGTTTACAGAGGAATGATAATGTCTACTTCTCTTATGCAGATTTTAAATCACGCATATGATAACTTCTCTTCTTCTGTTGACTTAAAGGATGCTTCTAAGAGTCTATTCTTATCTGAGAGTACTATAAGAAATATAATCTTTGATAAATTCGGCACTAATTACAAATATATAATTTTCTTTAATAGAATAAGACATTCGGAAGCTCTTCTTCTTACTACTGACCTACCAATATTAGATATTGCAATAAATGTAGGATTTAACTGTAGTAGATCATTCTCTAGGGCATTTAATAAATTCCACAATATGACTCCGAGTGAATATAGAAATATGTATCGTGGGGTGAATAGAGATGAGTAAAAAAAGCAATGTTTTCTATCCGCCTCTTTTTTCAGGTGCGGACTATTATTCAAAAAAAGATGGATTTAGATTTCCAGTTACTACAATAGAAAAAAGCGTAAGTAAACCAACTGTTTTAAAGAACTATAATGGTATTACATTTTTCTATTTTAGAAACAATGCAGGTAAAATTATAGTAAATTCAATAGAATACCCTGTTCAAAGAGGAACTTTGATGCTTTTAGGAGCATATCATTATTTCCAAATAGTTCCAGATGAAGGTAAAACTATTGAGGTTGTAAAATGTAGGTTGAGCTATGATGCATTCTTGTATATGGCTGCAAATCCATACTACTGTTTTTCAGAAATAACTCTAGCAAGAATTCCTCTTAGCTCTACATTAGAAGGAAGCATGCTTGAGCGTACTGAAAGCCTATTAGATCGACTTATAAGAGCAACTATTAGACATAACAAAAAAGGCGGAGAAACAGAATTTCTACTATGTATGAGATTACTTGGAATTCTTCAACATACTCATGTAGATGAAAATAATAAATAATCTTTTATATATGGAGGCTTATTATGAAAATAATAAAAAAAGATTCAACTATTGAAGAGTTAGTTATTGAAGTAATGAAAAATGTTCGCTGTCAGAAATATACTAGCGAAAAACTATGTGATTTACAAAATATTATAGATACTCAGTTCTTCTATTATTGGTCTATGGATATGAAAAAAGAAGAATATGCCTGTGATTTATTTACAGATGATTTTGTTTATCGTTGCTTTTCAGAAGCTCCAACTGAACCAAAATCTCAGGCTCTCCGTTCAAAGTTTGTAAATAGAAATATGATGACTATGCACATGAGTCACAATCCTTTAGTTTGGCTAATTAACGATACTGAAGCTAGAGGGATCTTCCTTTATGAAGATAATAATACCTATACTGATGGAGATACTGTTGAAGGTTTTTCTATGTATTGCAATGATTTTAGAAAATGCGAGGACGGTATTTGGAGAATTTCTAAAATGAGAATTGCTTATAGAAAGATGAATGGTAAGCTACATGATTTTGATATTGAAGAAGGCTGGACTCCTGATGAATGGGAAGAATGGAAAGCTAAATAATATAAAAATAAAGAGGGGATATTTCCCCTCTTTATTTTTATTCTATAATTACATCTAGCAAGTTACAAGCAAGTTAAATTCTATAATTTTATAGTTTATAAATTTATTCAAATGGCTTATTTTCAATGATTATAATCTACTTTATTTGAATCTGTATTTTTATTAGCAAGTTATGAGCAAGTTAAATTTTATGCCCAAAACGGAATATATTTCATATATCTTGGTGCTGTTTTAGGATCTATTGGTTTTATTAAATTTTCCCCTAAAGTATCTTTTATAAGACGTGATATGCTTGCTGAATAAGTACTTTTTAACCCAAATCTTTCTCTCAAAGAACTATTTGTTAAGGCTTCATTTGATACATATTTTAAACAAGCATGAAGATAACAAGCCCATATTTTATCCTCTATAGGTATATTTGAAAATTCCATTTCAGAATATATACATACTTTTGTACTTTCTTCATAAACCTCTATCTTAGGTGATGGTAACTGTTGTAATTCACACGACATTGCAATTCTATCCCATCCAGAGCCCAATTCCTCGCACATTTTTAAACGCCTCATTAGAGATGCTAATTTTTCATTTCTAGATTTTGGTGGATTATCAATTATTCTATTTACATCAACTAAAGGTTTCCCTGGATTACTTACTTCTATTCTTGTTTCAAATATTTCAACTATTGGACCAGCTCCTACCACAGAAAAATCTTGATGTATTAATGCATTTGCTATAATCTCTCTTAATGCTATAATCGGATATTTTGAATATGTCGTTCTTATTGCACCATCAAATTTTTCTTTAGATGGTATCATAATTTTTAAAATTTCTACAAGCTCATAAAATCCTGTTGCATATCCTTTTTCTCCTGTAAATTCTCTCGTTATTTCTAGTCTATTATTTCCTTCATATTGAACCATTCTTATTGCTTTTCTTTCAATATTTTTAAAATCAGACAATTTCTTAGCAAATAATATAGCACCTAAATTTGTTATTTGATACAATCCATTATCTTGTTTTTTAATAATATTATCCTCTAGTAAATAGTGAGCAATATTTTCATTAGAAGCTGGTACAGATTTTTTTAATAACTTGAATTTATAATCTAAGTGCAACAAAAAAAAGAACTCATATCATTTTCTTGGT
>UQCY01000152.1 GCA_900539645.1 uncultured Clostridium sp.
CTATTCTCTTGCTCTTTCGACGCAATTCTTTATTCTTCCACATTTTTATTGGACGGAGCGCCCACAAACTCCCCAGAACGCAAAACCAATACAAATGTAGGAAAAATTAAAATTTTGCCGTAAAAACTAGGTCAAAAAAAGTAATAGCAATAAGAACAAATGTTTTTTTGACCAAAATAATATTTGCCGTAATTTTTTTACGGATATATGGTATACTATACTTAAACGGAGGTGGAATTATGCTAAAAAAATTTGAAGTAGAAGGATTTAAAAATTTTGAAAATAAATTTACACTAGACTTATCAAAAGCTCATAACTACGATTTCAACAAAGAAATGGTTGAGAATAATATTGTAAAAGTATGTTCAATATTTGGTAAAAATAGTTCTGGAAAGAGTAATCTTGGATTGGCAATTTTAGATGCAATAAATCACTTAACTGATGATAGAGAAAAAACTTCAATAGATGCAAATCCATATCTAAACTTAAATAGAAATGATTTTGCTGAGTTCACGTATTATTTTTCATTTGGAACAGATGAGCTTGTTTATAATTATAAAAAAGCAGCTGTAGAAGAAATGCTTTATGAAAAAATTGAGATAAATGGAAAAAATGTTCTTGAATACGACTATTCATTAGCAAAAGGTCATTGTGATTTAAAAGGAACTGAAAATTTAAAAATAGATTTAAAGGGGAGAGGACTATCTCTTACAAAATATGTTAGAAATAATTCAATATTAGATGATAATAATGAAAATGAAGTGTTTAAGAAATTCTATAACTATATTGAAAATATGCTATTATTCTATTCACTTAATGTAAATAGATATTTTGGATATAAATCTGGGGGAGAATCAATAGAAAGCTCTATAGTAAAAAACGGTAAGTTAAAGGATTTTGAAGATTTTTTATGTAATTTAGAAATAAAATGCAATTTAGAATCAGTCAATTTAGATGGAAGAGATGTTATTTTAAATAAGTTTAAAAATGGATCAGCTAGATTCTTTGAAACAGCTTCAACAGGAACTAGAAGTTTGGCTTTATTTTACTATTGGCTTATAAATAGTAATGAAGCATCTATGATTTTTATGGATGAGTTTGATGCGTACTATCATTATGAGTTAGCAGAACAAGTTGTTAAAGAAGTAGTTAAGAGAAAACCAAATTCACAGATTATATTTACATCTCACAATACTAATCTTATGACTAATGAGTTATTCAGACCAGATTGTCTATTTATTATGAAAGAAAATAAGATTGAATCTATGAGTAGATTGACTAATAAAGAGCTTAGATATGCACATAATCTACAGAAATTGTATAAGTCAGGTGCTTTCAATGAGTAAAATTGCATTTATTGTTGAGGGAAAGAAAACTGAAAAAGTTGTAATCAAAAGTTTTATGGATAATTTTATGAATAGTAATAACTTTGATGAACTTGATATTGAAGAAATCGTACTTCCTATGGAAACAAATATTTATACTTTATATAAGAAAATGAAAGAATATGATTTCTTTGAAGATTTGGATATTATAAATATAATTGAAGAGGTATTTAAATCGAAAGGTAAGTCATTTGAAGGATATAAAAAAAATACTTTTGGAGAGATTTATCTATTTTTTGATTACGATAGACACGCAAATGATGTAGATAATCATGATGATATTATAGATGAGATGTTAGATATTTTTGATAATGAAACAGAGAACGGGAAGTTATTCATTAGTTATCCTATGATTGAAGCAGTTAAAGATTTTTCTGATGAAATTTGTAAAGAATATGATGAATGTAGGATTAGGATAGAAGATTTTTCTAAGTATAAGAATTTAGTATCTAAAAGAGCAACAAAGACTGATTTTAGAAAGTATGATAAAGATACTTGGAAATTTATTATTAATAATTTTATAGTTAAGACTAGTTGTTTGTTTGATAAAAGATACAATTATAACTATGATTTTTATATTAATAATGTTGTTCCTAGAAGTATTTATGATAAGCAGATGGAGAAATTTTTCAAAGTAGATAGTAGTGTTATGATTCTTAGTGCTATTCCAGAGTTTATTATTGATTATTTAGGAAGAAGAGTGTTTGAAGATAATTTTAGATATAAATATTGTGACAATTATATTAAATAGGAAAACATATAAGAACGTATGTTTGTTATAAATTACAAAGACAAAAATAGACTTACAAAAGCAAGCCTATTTTTGTCTTTTTTAGTTTTTGTAAAAAGAAAAGACGAGAGAATTATCCCTCGCCTTTAATATTTAAATTTAATTATTTACCTTTAATTATCTGTTAGATAATCCTAAGTTTTTAGCTATAGTTTTAACTACATCTCTAGCTACACCATGTCCTACCTGATATAAAGCGTAAGAATTTTTAGCATTTAATTCTAATGCATTTATCTGAGCTTTTGATAATTTGTTTGTAGCAAGTACTATTGGAGCTTTCTTTTCAGATGCCATGTTAGCTGCTGCTAATGCATCTACTAATTCAGATTTGTTGTTCTGTCCATCTTTTGCTACTACTACGTTTTTAGCTGCTCCTACAAATCCATTTTTGTAGTATTTAGCTATTATTTCAGCATTTGTTGCCTGTCTGTTTGATCCAGCTATTCTTGCTATACCACTTGCTTCAGCTTTTATTGCATTGTAGTCAGCTTTAGATACTGCATTTTCTCCACCTATTATTGTAGCTTTTTTACCTCTTAATTCGTATGTAGCATCTTCAGTTATTCCACCTTTTTTAGCTACTATTATTGGAGTTTTTGTATTAGCTGCAACTGATGCTATTGACATTGCATCTGCTTCACCTTCTGCTCCTACTACGAATGCTTCATCAGCATTAGTTCCTGCTAATCCTTCTATAGCCTCAGCTACTTTTAATGAAGTTTCTTCTCTGTTGTCTCCACCGTATCTTTCTACTTTGAAGCCTAAAGATTTTAATTCTCTTTCTAATGATTTGTTAAGAACTGATTCTCCACCTACTAAATGTATTGTAGCTGTCCCTAATTTACCTATTTTAACATTAGCTAAAACTTCTTTTAAGTATGCTTTTGTTGCTTTTGGTAAAGCATCTGCTTCTGTTAATAATACTGGAGCTCTATGTTTTGTAGATTCTGTACCCTGAGCATTTAATCCTAAAGCTGATGCTAGAGGAGCCGCTGCTAATCCATCTACTAATGCATTTCCGTTAACTAACACTATATCTGCTGATAATCCGTTGTTAGAAACTGTTTCACCTGTTAATCCTGCATATTCTTTTGCTATTTCAACAGCTGTTTCATATCTGTTATCTCCTGCTAATATATCAACTCTTGCCTGAGGTTTTATCATCCATCCAGCTATTCTTTCTAAGTTAGCTTCATTTGTTCCTGTTATTGTGTATGTTTCAGCTGCTAACTGTCCTTTAGCACCTATTTCTACTGTAAAGTATCCTTTTCCAGCTTTCATCTCTATTGCATTTGCAATATTGCTTTCATATGATTTACCATTGTATTTTATCCATGGTTTAGAAGTATTATTACCTCTTATGTTTACAGTTCTTCCCATAGACTGAGCTTCTTTTAATAATGTGAAGAAGTCATGTCCGTCAGTTGTTAGCATTAATCCATCGTATAAATCATCTAATGCTAAATCATATCCGCCAGCAGTTATTGTTACTTCTGCTAATAATGTATTTTCTAAATCTTCAACTTTTACAGAACCATTTGTTGCTGGTTTTGCTTCGAAACCATCTACATATGGTATATTTGCTTCAGCATTATTTATGCTGTATCCATTGAATGTTGGTTTTACGAAATCTACTTCGTAGTCATTAGTTGTATAAGTTAAAACTGTTCCATTTTTTAACTGTACTTTTAATTCTTTAGCTGATTCGTCAACTGACATTCCCTGTATAACAACTGCAGTAGCTTTATTATTTTCGAACCAATTAACAGCTGATTTCATAGTATCTAATGTATATTTTCCTAATTTAGTAGAATCACCTGTTTTTTTAGTTGAGAAATAGTTTCCTTTTTCATCAGCAGCAAATCCTTCTGACCATACATATAATTTCTGACCAGCTTTTAAATTTGCTATAGTATTATTGCTATCTGTATCAACATCTCTTACTGGAGTATTATTAAGATCTGTTGTAAAGTAGTATACAGATTTGCCAGCGAACTTAGTATCTGTCATATGGAATTTTTTACTGTTTAAGAAAGTTCTTAATTCACTTTTTACTACTCCTAAATCATTTGCTGATACTTCATATTTCTTGTCAGCAGTTGTTTCTGCTGCTAGCACTGGTGCTACACTACTTGCTAACATCGCTCCTGCCATTACTACTGATAATTTTTTCTTGTTCATTATCTTTTTACCTCCGTTTTTCTTTTTTTATTACATTCTTCTCTTTTTTTCTCTATTCTCTTGCTCTACGCAATTCTTTATTCTTCCACAGTTTTATTGTATGGAATGCCCACCAACTCCACAAAACACAAAACTAATATAAATGTAGGAAAAAACAAATTTTTTGCCGTAAAAACTAGGTCAAAAAAAGTAATGGCAACAAGAACAAATGTTTTTTTGACCAAAACTCAGCCCCCAAAAATATAAATACTACTTACATATAATAAATGTTCTTAAAAAAGCCTGGCGAATTGTCAAGCTAAGTGCAACAG
>UQCY01000153.1 GCA_900539645.1 uncultured Clostridium sp.
CTTCCGATTTACTATAACTATGCTAGGCATTTTTTCTTCTGCCTTTTCATTATAGCTTTTTATATCTCTAACACCTGTATCGCTAAATGCTTTATATCTTCTATTCATTTCGCTAACAGCCCAATTTAGCGCATTTGCTGCTTTTGAAGGATCTGTTACAACTGGTATTAGAAGGTGTGGTATACCATTGTAATTAGAAAGTTCTACTACTTTAGGGTCAATTAAAAGTAATTTAACTTCATCTGGTTTTGCTTTGAATAATATACTGTTTATAAGTGTATTTACGCACACACTCTTACCAGAACCAGTTGAACCAGCGATTAAAAGATGTGGCATCTTAGCTATATCACTTACAAATATTTTACCAGAAACGTCTTTTCCTAGACCCATAGCAAGAGGAGATTTAAAGTCTTTAAATTCCTCGCTTTCTACTATTTCTCTTATTCCAACCATCTGAGTTTCTTCATTTGGAACTTCTATACCTATAGCATTTTTACCTGGTATAGGAGCTTCTATTCTTATACTTCTAGCTGCTAAACTAAGTGCTATATCGTCAGTCAAATTAACTATTTTACTAACTTTTACACCTGGTTTTGGCTGAACTTCGTATCTAGTTATAGTAGGACCTACTGTAACCTGACTTATTGTAGCCTCTACTCCAAAATCAGAAAGAGTTTTTTCTAGTAAACCAGCATTTTTTATAACTGATTTCTTTACATTTTCATTTGATTTTTTATTTACTTTATTTAAAAGAGTCACTGGTGGAATCTTATAATTTTTATACTTTTCATTTTCTTCTACTGCATCAAAAGGCATAGTAGATTCCATTGTTTTAGGACTAACTACAGAAGTTGTATTAACAGTTTCTTCTTCAAACATATTATTATATGCTTTTACGTCGTTGTTAGAGTTTGAAGAAGAATTATTTCTACTAAATATCTCATCCTCAGGTGCTCTTTCCTGGCTCTGTAATTCTTTTAATACATCAAGTTCAGACATAGTCTGAGTTCCTTCAAGTATTTCTAGATAATCGTCTTCTGCTTTATTGAATCCAACAATTTTTATAGTCTTGTCGTCGTTAAATTCTTCTTCCTCAGGTTCATCTTCTGCTTTATTGAACTTATTCTTCAAGTTTCCAAATACGCCTTTTTTCTCTTCTTTTTCATCTCTTGCAATCATAGTTTTGTCGTCCATTTCATCGACTTCATCAGTTACTAGATTTATTGCAGAGTCTTTCATTTTGCTAATTCTTTCTCGTATAGAAAGTCCACTGTTTTTAGTTGCTTTGAATCTTTTGAACATATCGCTAACAGAAACATTACATATATAAACTATACTTATAATTAATGCAAATATAGCTACTAACCACGCACCTACTGTACCGAATATTTTACATAAATAATATACGATAACAGTTGATATTAGTCCGCATCCATTTCCTGTTACTCCCTGATGCATAATTTCAGTCATCATACTCTGTTCAAATGGGCTACTTACAACTATGCTATTTGCGTGAAGTAGTCCATAGAATACAAACACAAATAGTATTATTACATAATAAACCTTTGTTTTTCTAAATCTATAGATATATTCATTTCCATCCATAAATCCTAGGACACCTGTCATTATAAGGAGAATTGGTATAAATATTGATAATCCTCCAAATAATCCTTTAAACATATTCTGTATGAACTGAGGTACCCAGCCCATAGAATTAGAGTTTAAGCTGTATAATAGGAATATACCTAAAAATATAGTTATAAGATTATGATATTCTGAGTTAAATCTTATCTTTTGTTTCTTTTTTCTTTTTTTCTTGTTTTTCAAACTCGCCAAAAATATCACTCCTTTTCCTTTCTAAAATTATAATATTTAACATTTTCAAAGTAAATTATCAAAATCAACATTATATTATTATATCACATATATGACATTTTCAACAAATTTAGATATTAAACTAACAACAGAATTTGCTGTGTATAGCATGAACTGCTTTTTCCATATCATTTTCGTCAACTAGGCAAGATATTGTCATGCTAGAGTCAGATGTCTGTAATAGTGGTATTTCAGCCTCTTTAAGACCTCTTGCAACTTTAGACATTACTCCAGGTATTCCTGTCATAGATGATCCTATAAGAGTTACCTTCGCACAATTTGTTTTTATTTCGTAATTAACACCATTATCTTTTAATATTTTTTCTAGTGAATCTTTATCTTTTTCGTCTATTACAAATGCTTTTTCTCCTATAAAGAAGTTTATCATATCCATACTTATATTTTTTTCTTCCATTTCAGATAATATGTCTGTAAAAGTTCCGTTGTCTTTTATCTTTATCTGTACTATATCTCTTTTATTAGCTACAGCAAATCTTTCTTCTTTACAGCAACATTCAAATCCATCGTTTTCTATATTTTTTACTGAGCAAATTTTTGTTCCTTCATAGCTTGGATTTAATGTGTTTTTTATAGCTAGAGTTATATTTCCATCTTTTGCTATCTGAACAGCTCTTGGATGTATTACTTTAGCTCCTTTGTCAGCCATCTGGAATACTTCTTCGTAATCAATGTAATCAAGCACCTTTGCATCTGGCTCAACTCTTGGGTCAGCAGTCATTATTCCGTCTACGTCTGTATATATTTCCACGTATTTACACCCTAAAGCTTTTCCAAGTGCAACAGCAGAAGTATCTGAACCACCTCTTCCAAGTGTGTTTATATCTCCTCTATCGTCTCCACCTTGGAATCCAGCTACAACTACAACTTTACCATCTTCAAGCTCTCTTTTTATTCTACTCGGATCTATGTCTTTTATCTTTGCATCTGAATAAACACCATTTGTCATCATACCTGCCTGGCTACCTGTAAATGCAACGGCCTCTACTCCATTAGCAGTAAGCATGCTCGCCATAAGTGTAGAAGAAATTATTTCTCCACAAGACATAAGCATGTCTTTTTCTCTATCAGTAGGGTTATTTGTAACCTGTTCTAAAAGACCTAATAGAGTATCTGTTGCATATGGATCTCCTTTTCTACCCATAGCAGATACAACTATCACTACATCATTTCCTGTTTCTTTAGTTTTTTTAACTATTTCACATACTTCAGCCATTTTTTCAAAATTAGCTACTGAAGTTCCTCCAAATTTCTGAACTATTATACTCATCTTAACCTCCTAAAATATGAGTTTCTACAACTCAATTTCACTTACGCCTTTTCCAACAACACATACGCCCATTTTATCTATATCTAGTACATCTTTTATTACCCTATTTATATCCTCCATAGTTATAGAGTTTAATCCTTCTATAACATCTTCTAATGTTTCAACCTTTCCAGTTATAAGCATATACTTTCCTATCGCACTCATTCTACTCTCAGTGCTTTCCATTCCAAGCATAAACTCACCTTTTAGCTGCTCCTTAGAATTTTTTAATTCTTCCTCAGTTATTCCTTTTTCATTAAGAGATACAATCTCTTCTTTTATTAATCTATATACGTCCTCTAGATTTTCTGTACTCATACTAGCATATATTCCAAGCTCTCCCTTATCCCGGTAGAACTCTTGCTCTGAATAGATAGAATACACAAGGCCTTCATCTTCTCTAATTCTCTGGAATAATCTAGAAGTAGAGCTTCCTCCAAGTACATTGTTTATAATATCTATCGTATATACATCATTTGAGCTAGAGCCTATATTTTCACACTCAAAACAAATAGCTAGATTTGTCTGCTCATAATCTCTATCCTTCTTAACAACACAAGGATTGAATATCTCATCTTGTAGATTATAATCAGGCTTTTTCCCATTCCAATTTGCAAACTTATCTTCTATAAGTTTGACAGTTTCGTCAAAATCAAAGTTTCCACATATTGAAAGAACTGCATTTTCTGGAACATAGAATTTTTCAAAGTAATTTAAAATAGCTTCTTTATTCATACTCTTAATAGATTCTTTGCTACCAAGTATGTTCTTTCCTATACCTTTATTATCATAGACTTTTTCAAGTAGTATGTCATATGTTAAATCCTCTGGGGAATCCTCGTACATTTTTAATTCCTCTGTTATTACACTCTTTTCTCTTTCGATATCTTTTTCATCGAATTTAGAATTTAATATCATATCAGAGAGAATATCTATACCTATATTCAAATGTTCATCAAGGAGTCTTACATAATAACATGTACATTCTCTACCTGTAAAAGCATTGATTACACCGCCTAGATTTTCGATTTCTGCAACCAACTGTTTTGATGTTCTGTTTTTAGTTCCTTTAAACATCATATGCTCTATAAAGTGAGATACACCATCTATATAATTTTCTTCTGTTTTTATTCCTGCTCTAAACCATATCCCCATAGATATCGATTTAAAGTAAGGAATTTCCTCGGCTATAATTGTAAGCCCATTTTTTAATTTTTTCGTTTTGTACATAACTCCTCCAAAAACATTTATTCTTTACTCCATTATACTATTATAATTTACATAGAATATATTATCAACTTCTAATAATTGAAAAAGAATTTGACAACTACAACTGTTATTTTATTTTTATTTTTTCTGCACATCTATTTAAATAACAAAAAAAGAGATGCCTCAAAATTTTTCGGCATCTCTT
>UQCY01000154.1 GCA_900539645.1 uncultured Clostridium sp.
TTTTAATTTTCCAATCTTTCTTTTTACAAAAACTAAAAGAGACAAAAATAGACTTGCTTAGTAAGTCTATTTTTGCCTCAATAAATTCAAAAAAACATATGTTCTGTACAATCAAACGATTAATAGATTACTATTACATTTTTGCAGAATAAGTCAAATAATTAATGCTTAATCGTTGCATAAATCAAATGATTAATAACTAATCCTTGCATAATTGTTTGACAAATCAAACGATTAAAATATAATCCTTGCATACACTATTGATTAACTAATACATATTTGACATTTCTACCTTTACCTTCTTTTTTAATAGCTCCTTTTTCAATAAGATTATTACAACATCTAATGCTTTTATATTGACTAATTTCTAAACTTTCTGTATTAATCTTAGTTGTTGTAAATCCTTTACATTTAATAATATTTAAAATCTCTCTCTCAACATCATTAAATTTTGAATTAACTAAAGTGATTTCATTGTTTTTTAAATCATTACCTTTAGATTCCTCTCCAACAACATCTGGACCTAAATCACTATCTTCACAGCAGAATTCCTCATTAATCATATACTTCTTACCCCTACCAAAGCCTTCTTCTATCAATAATCCCCTATTCACCATACTTCTAAGCATATCCGTAATGTCATTAGGATGTAAATCTGTAACACACTGCATCCTTGCATTAGTTACCTCATCCTCAGTTATAGCTGTCACAAGAATTTTTATCTCATCTGCATTCAATGAATCTAAACTGCTTCCATATATCTCTTTCAATTTTCCCATATATACCTCTGGAACCAAAGATATCATGTTCAGTTTTAGCACAACTTCATTTGTGGCAAAATTTTCTTCTAGTATAGGAACTGCCCACTGCTGCTCTTTCCAAGCTTTTAATATCTTGAAAAATCCTGAACCTATATTCTCACCAAATCCTATCATTCTAAACATCTTTTGAATAAATGGATTTCTACATTTACTAGTTCCCCCCTTGTAAATATCAGCGACAGGAATCTTCAAGCAACCAGGATTATAAAATTCAAACCTATCTTTAAACTTTTTAATTCTTAGAGTTCCCTGTACAGAATAATCACCATGAACAATAGCATTTACAAAGGCTTCACGTATTGCCCGATGGACAGGGGTATCATCAATTCTTGTTATCCCGTTCAATTTAAATGGAATTGGAATATCCTCGGACAGCTTATTTATAACTACAGTAAAGAAATTAAAAAGATTGCTCTCCCATCTTCCATCGATTGTAAATCTTTCATTGTATCTCAAATCCTCATCTACATTTACCATTTTTAGATAATCTAGATTAAAATATGGGAAATAACTTCTTATACTTGTACTTTTCCCAAACATTAAAAGACCTGCAACTGTTAGCCAAACTTTTTTAGTCTTTCTATCCTTATCCATAGCACCTAATTGAATAAGAAACTCCTCATCAGATAAATTATGCCAAGCATGGTTAAGATTTATAACAGAAAATCTATTTCTATACCGATTTACAGTTGGCATATCAAGATCATCCATATCATAGTACTCCAAAATTGAAGAATCGAATCCTTTTTCCGAAGCATCTCTAAACATTGCATTGACTTCATCTTGTGAACACTTATAATCACCTTCATAATTTCGTTTATAAGTTCCATTATACGGATTATTGTTCAAATATATAGGCTTATCTATATAAGTAGCTCTTGGAACTTCAATTTTTATAACTTTTTTATGATTTATATTTATTACTTCAACATTTTCTTCCATTAATATATTTTTATTTACTTTATTACCATTTATAGTACTCCAAAAATCTTTTAACATTTTTTCTACAGATTCAACTCCAGATATGTCAAACTTTTCATCTTTGTCAAATCTCTCCTCTATTCCTAACACAATTGTTCCCCCGTTTGTGTTAGCCATTGCAGAATATGTTTCCCACAAGTCTTTTGGAACACTATTTTTCGCTTTTTTGAATTCTATCTCACTATTTTCACCTATTTCTATAAGTTCAAATATATCCATGTGTGCTCCCTCCTTTGAAATATATTTTTTGATTTTCTTTATTTAAATAAGTATTTTTGTTTAGTTATGTAATCTATTTTAATTATATCATTTTTTAGTACTCATTTTGAAATTTATTAATCATATAATGAATGATTTTAGATAAAAAACATCTGTTCTTGTTGGGATTGATTTTTGTAAGACTATTTTTTAGGTGATTTTTTGTCTTTTTCTTACATTTATATAGTCTTTCTGTAATGGAGTTTGTGGTCGGGGGTGTTCGCGTCGCGCGCTAGTACAATAAAACTGTGGAAGAATAAAGAATTGCGTCGAAAGAGCAAGAGAATAGAGAAAAAAAGAGATGTAACGAATAAAAAAGGAAAACGGAGGTAAAAAGATAATGAATAAGAAAAGATTATCAGTAGTAATGGCAGGAGCGATGTTAGCGAGTGCAGTAGCGCCAGTGATGGCAGCAACTCCATCATATGAAGTGAATGGAAGTAATAAAGGTCTTTTAATAAGAGATTTAAGAAACTTATTAACATCAAAAGTATTTGCAAATGAAACTTTAAATAATCAGCATAATGCAGATTATAGAGGACAGTCTGTATACGTAGTAGAAATAGGATCTAAGCAGTTCTATGATGTTAGTGAAGCAGGAATAAAAGCATTAGAAGAAGCTATAAAATCTGCACCTGCTAAAACAACTGTAAAAGTATTTGATAGAGGACATGTTGAAAAAAACGGTAAATACTATGCATTCTCTCTTGTAGATACATACAAAGATGATACATATACAAAAGATTCTTTAAAAGAAGAAGCTGATAACTTTACTACTTCTAAATATAAATCTGTATATGCTATGGATTATGATGCAAAAGAAGGAGTATTAACAGTTACAACTAGAAAAGCTGAAGCAGAAGATAAATTAATGACATTAACTTTCAAAGAAGGAGATAAAAGAGTTGATTTCACTAAGCCATTAGATAAAAATGGTGATGTGTTAGATGGAAGAAATGAAATGTCTGACTGGTCAGATTTAGCTTCATACAAAGAAGCTGGTAAGACTATAGATATCGCTAAAGGAACAGATTTACCAAAAGTTTTATTAGCAAATGTAACAATATCTAATGCTGATGAAGTAGTAAATTTCAAACTATCAGATTTATATGATGGACTTTTATTAACTGAAAAAGGTCAGGAATTATTAGATGGAGCTAAATTATGTAAAGCTGATGAAAATGATGGATATAAATATTCAGTAGGTAAAGTAAATAAAGAAGCTAATGGATTATATACTTTAGCTATAAACTTCTATGATCAGAACCCTACAACTAACAAAACATTCAAAAAAGTTGTAAAAATAACTACAAACAATGAAGCTCAGTTAAACTTATTCAAAAAATGGATGGTAGATGCAAAAGCTCAGGTAGAAGTATTAGCAGGAGATAACAGATATGAAACAGCTGTTAAAGTTGCTAAAGAAAATGCAGATATAGATAGTGTAGCTAGAAATGGAAATATAGTATTAGTAAATGGAAATGCATTAGTAGATGGACTTGCAGCAGCACCTTTAGCAGCTTCAGTATGGAATAAAGATTACAGCCAGAATAAACCAATGTCAGAACAAAAAGTTGCTCCAATACTATTAACTGGTTCTGATGAATTACCAAAAGCAACAAAAGAATATATAAGAGAATTAATAGGAAGACAGCAGGTACAGCATTTAGATAAAGTAACAGTATACTTAGTAGGTGGAACTACTGTTCTTTCTAGAAACTTAGAACATCAGTTAGAAGATCTTGGATTAAGAGTAGTAAGAGCTGGTGGAGCAAATAGAGAAGAAACTTCATTAAAAGTAGCAGAAGTAATGAGAAAAGATGGTAAAGGAGCAGATTTCTCAAATGCATTCTTAGTAGGAGCAAATGGTGAAGCAGATGCAATGTCAATAGCATCAGTAGCAGCTGAAAAGAAACAGCCAATAATAGTAGAATCTAATCACGGATTATCAGAAGACGCTATAGATTCTTTAAAAGATTGGAAAAATGAAAGCTCTAATGATAAAAAATCAGTTACAATAATAGGTGGAGAAAGCGTAGTATCAAAAGCTACAGAAGAAACTTTAAAAGCTGAAAAAATATCTGTAGATAGAGTATTTGGTTCAAATAGACAGAAAACAAATGCAGAAGTTATAAATAGATTTGCTCATAGTGGATTAAAACAGATAGTAATATCAAAAGATGGTCAGAACAACAAATCAGAATTAATAGATGCATTAACAGCAACATCATTAGCAGTAAAACATAATGCTCCAATAGTACTTGGAACAAATAAATTAGCTAATGAACAGATAAATGCTATAGAAAAGAAAGCTCAGAGAACAGGAATATATGTGTACCAGGTAGGACATGGTGTATCTAGAGATGTATTAAAAACAATAGCTGAAAGAGTTGGATTAGCAAAATAATTAACTTTAAACAAACTACAAGTTGATATAAAAATTAAAGGCGAGGTAATTAAAGGCGAGGTAATTTTTCCTCGTCTTTTATTTTTACAAAAACAAAAAAGACAAAAATAGGCTTGCTTTTGTAAGT